>JAFWWR010000149.1 GCA_017518025.1 Clostridia bacterium | reverse complement strand
GGACAGGGTCGTGACGCGCTCATCCGGCACGGTGACGATGCCCACGTTGGGCTCGATGGTGCAGAAAGGGTAGTTGGCCGCCTCTGCGCCAGCCTTTGTGATGGCGTTGAAGAGGGTGCTCTTGCCGACGTTCGGCAGTCCGATGATTCCGAGTTTCATGTATAATTCTCCGTTTCGGTTTTGATCTCTGTTTATTATACCTTGTTTCGCGGCCGGATGCAAGAGGGCGGGGAAATTTCGCTCTTTTTTGCCGTTTTTTTTCGCTTTACACAAAAAATCAGAACGATTTAATCATTCCGTCACCCCATGTTCACCTGCTCATCACCGAGATCCGGTATAATCTTCACGAAAAGGAAACACGGACGATACGGGATCGGGGAAGAAAAACCGGAAACTATTTTATCCTTTCAGAAAAAATCATTGACAATTCCCGGAAAGTGTGGTATGATGAAAGAGCTATTATAAAGGAGGGTTCTATGGTATCTGAAGCAAAATACAGGCACGAGTTCAAGTACTTCATCAATGCCTGGGACCGCGAACTGCTTTCAAGACGCCTCGGCACCGTCATGAAGAGAGACCCGCACACGGGTCCGGACGGCACCTACGTCATCCGGTCGCTCTACTTCGACAACTTCACGGATACGGCGTATTTTGAAAAGGTGAACGGAGCCAATCCGAGAGCAAAGTTCCGCATCCGGCTCTACAACGGCGACGACAGCTTCATCTGCCTCGAAAAAAAGGTGAAGCGCGACGAGTTCACGCAGAAGCTGCAGGCGCGCATCACCCGGGAAGAGACGGAGAAGATCATCCGCGGCGACATCGACTGGATGCTCGACGACGGACGCGGTCTGGTCGCGGAGCTCTATGCAAAGATGAAGGGCGAACAGCTCAGGCCGAAGACGCTCGTGGAGTACACCCGGACGCCGTTCATCTACGATCCCGCCGACGTGCGCGTCACCCTTGACTGCGACATCCGCACCGGCATCTTCTCGGACAATCTGTTCGATCCGTTCCCCTGTGTCCCGACGGACAGCTTTGATGTGCTGGAGGTCAAGTACAACGAATTCCTGCCGGACATCATCCGCTATCTCATCAACCCCATCACCCGTTCGCGCCAGTCCTCGTCCAAGTACGAGATCTGCCGCCAGTTCGGCTGATTCGGAAGCCCCCGGCTCATCCCACACCACACACAAAAACAATTTTTCTGAAAGGAACCGATTCCCATGTCATTCAACGATATCTTCAAAAACAGTTTTCTCGACAAGGTCACAGAGTTCTCCATCGTGGACACACTGATCTCCATCGTCCTCGCGTTCGCCATCGGCATGTTCATCTACTTCATCTACAAGAAGACCTATCAGGGCGTCATGTTCAACCGCCAGTTCGGCGTCTCCCTCGTCGCCCTGACCATGATCGCGACCTTCATCATCCTCGCCGTCACCTCGAACGTCGTTCTGTCGCTCGGTATGGTCGGCGCGCTCTCCATCGTACGTTTCCGCTCTGCGATCAAGGATCCCCTGGACCTCGTCTTCCTGTTCTGGTCCGTCGGCGCCGGCATCGTTCTGGGCGCCTGCATGTACCCGCTCGCCGTGATCGGCTCCCTCATCGTTGGCCTGATCCTCTTCATCTTCGTGCGCGCGAAGGTCTCCGATTCCGACTACATCCTCGTCGTGGAATGCAAGGATGAGGCGGCGGAGAAGAGAGCGGAAGAGCTCATCAAGACGGACGTCAAGAAGTATTCCGTGAAGTCCAAGACCGTTGCCCGCGGCTACATCGAGGTTTCCTACGAAGTGCGCCTCAACGGCAGCGACACCGAATTTGTCAATAAAGTATCCTCGGCGGACGGCATCGACAAGGCTGTTCTCGTCTCCTACAACGGCGATTATATGGCGTAAGCGGCCCGGACCGGATGCTGCGGAATCTGCGATATTGAATATTACATAAGAATGAGTCGATGAAGGCGGGGCTGTACTCGCCGTGGGTATCGAGGGTGCCGAGCAGGTATTCGCTGGTCTTATAGCGGATGCTGTTGGTGAGGCTCAGACGTCCGTTGCCGTAGCCTACAT
>JAFWWR010000148.1 GCA_017518025.1 Clostridia bacterium | reverse complement strand
GTGCAGATGCAGAAACCGCGTCTCCCGGAAGAAACCGACCGTTTCGATGAATTCCTCCTCGGTTTCCCCGGGGAATCCCACGATCACGTCCGCGCTCAGCGTCACGTCGCTGACTGCGGCCCGCAGAGCCGCGATCCGCTCCCTCAGCATATCGGCGTTGTATTTCCGCCTCATGCGCCGCAGGACGGAAGACGAGCCGCTCTGCACCGACAGATGAAAGTGGGGGAGCACGCTCTTCAGAGACGAGATAGTTTCAATAAATCCGTCATCCATGACGGAGGGATCCAGCGATCCCATGCCGATCCTTTCAACGCCCAGTCCGTCGATCCGCCGGAGCAGGGAAGCGAGAGGCCTCTCGCCGCCGGGGACGCGTCGGTCCTCGCCGTAGGAGCCGGTCTCGATCCCGGTGAGGATGATCTCCCGGCATCCGGCGCGGATCTGCGCCTCCACTTCGCGGAGAACCTCGTCCTCGTTTTTCGAGCGCACGGGTCCGCGGACCCGGGGGATCACGCAGTAGGCGCATTTGTTCCCGCATCCGTCCTCGATCTTCACGTAGGAGCGGCATTTCTGGGGCTCCTTCACGGTCAGCCCGTCGTAGGGCGCCGCCGAAATATCGGGAACGTCGATCCCGCAGGGAGTACCCTCCCCGGTCACGGCGGCGATGGCGGCGAGTGCGATCTTTTCCTTCGATCCGTTGCCCATTACGCCGGTGACCCGCGCCATCCGGCTCAGTTCCTCCGCCTCAAGCTCCGCGAGACACCCGGTCACGATCACATACCCGCCCGGATTTTCCGCCGCGGCGCGGCGGATCATCTGGCGCGATTTCCGTCCGCTCTCCGCCGTGACGGCGCAGGTGTTTATCACGGTCACGTCCGCTCCGGTGCCCGGAGGCACGATGATGAACCCCGCGGCGCGGAGCTTCTCGCTCACGGCGGCGGATTCATACTGATTAACGCGGCACCCCAGCGTCACGATTGCCGCAGTGGGGGCCATTCCGTTCCTGTTCATCAGAAAAGGTATTCGTCCTCGATCCCGAACAGGGGATCGGTCTCAAAGGGATCGATGAGCGCGCGGACCCTGTCGTTTTCTTCACTGACGCGGGTCAGAAGATCGAGAAAACGCTCCCACCTGACGCCGAGGTTTTCCCTCAGCTTTTCCGTGTTGACCGCGATGATCCCGATTTCTTCTCCGGGGGTGGAAAGCTCGTCGTAAAGCGCGTCGAGATTGCCGCCGTAGTAATCCGGCAGATCGAGGGAGCGTCTGAACGCCCCGTGCAGATCCGCCGCCTCTTTTATCACGTTGCCGTCAAGGAGTACTATCTTCATTCAGTTTCCCTCCTTTTTGAGGATCTCCTCGCCGTAGAGGAGAGTGAAGGTCTCATAGTGGTCGTCCGTGTAGTAGATCAGACCGTCGTTCGAGAAGACGATCCGCTTCGCGCCTCGGCTCGACTTGCCGGCGGTGTCGATATCGCATTCCGTGTAGGTCCTGCCTTTCTTTTCCGGCAGGAGCCCCTCGTAATTGCCGAAATACGATCCTCCGATGGACTTGCCCGGCGCGACGTTCTCAAGGGAGCCGCCGCTCCAGCCGAGTTTTTCGGCTTCTTTCTTGGTGATAAAGTTGTTCGGAAGCTTGCCGTAGACGTGGATATACAGCGCCACGTCATCCTTCGACGTGTAGGAGCCGTTCTCGTCCGGGATCTTCTCATCCGGCTTTTCCGTCTCTTTTCCGGTCTCTTTTTTCGTCTCTTTCGAGTCGTCCCGTCGGGCTTCCGTCGCGGGTCCGGTCACTACCTCCACCGTCTGCTTCGGCTCATTTGCCTCGCGCCCGCTTCTTTTTTTCGCCGGAGCGCACGACGTGAGCACCATCCCTGCCGCCGTCAGCAGTACGAGAAGCAGAGCGATGATCCTTTTCAGTTTCATTTATTTCACCGGCCTTTCTTTTATGCGTCTTTCGTTATGAGATACGGAGGATCCATCCGTGTGACCTCGTATCCTTTGTCCGTAAGCAGTTTCACCAGTCCCCCGTCGCCCAGCATGTGCGCCGCGCCTACGGCGAAGAACACCGTATCTCCGCTTTTGAGATACGCCTCCGCCTTGTCCGCCATCCCGAGGTTTCTCTCGTCCAGCATCTTGAAGTCGTAATCCTCAAGCATTCCGATCTGCTCTTCGGTCAGGTCTTCCTCGTCCTCACCGTCTTCTCCGGTGCCGATCACGTAATCCTCAAGGGTCTCCGCGTCGCCGCCGAGCCACGCCTCGTACATCGTGACGAGGTCGTCGCAGTACCCGTCTATCGAATCAACGGTATCCTCGATCATGAGCACGTACAGCTCCTCCGAAAAACTGTTGATAAGCCCGTACTGGAATTCTGCGGACTCCACCTCGAGGATCTTCATGCCGCGGTCGTATGCCCGGTCGAGCAAAAGGCCGTCCATGCCGTAGTCGGGAGTCAGCCCCGACGGGACTATGGCCGCCTGCTCCAGAAACTGGGACCAGATGGCGAGGTTGTATTTCTCGATCAGCTTCGAATACTCGCCGCCGGATTTTATGATCTCAAGCGACTTCTCGTACAGCTCCTCCGGCAGGTGATCCCTCACGGTGGTGCCGTCGGTGTAGAGAAACTGCTGCACCGCCGCGACGGACGCCGCCAGGTCGTTCTCGAAGGCGACCGTGTCGAACTCCACCGCCAGCGCGTCGCATCCGTCGAACACGTCCCGGACGGCGGCAAGGGCGTCCTCGCTCCTTTCGTCGCCCACGTGGATCGTGCCGAGAAGATAGAGCGCGTGCTGACCGTCCGTCACCCGCCACAGAGCGGGGGAGAACGCGGCTTCGGGCGCCGGATCCGCGCCGCCGGTCTCCGGCAGGCCGGAGGGCGGGGCCTCCGTCTCGAGCGGGGTCTTGCCGGCGGGCGCCGTTTCCGCTCCGTTTCCTTTCTTCGCGCAGCCGGATGCTGCGGCGAGGAAAAGCAAAAACGCCAGTATGAGCGATAATGTTCTTTTTTTCATCGTTGTTCCTCCGGTGACGGCTCGGACTTGGCGCCGGTCGGTCGTTGTCGTCTAAAATTATATCAAAGGGGCGGTGCGTTGTCAACGATGCCTG
>JAFWWR010000147.1 GCA_017518025.1 Clostridia bacterium | reverse complement strand
CGGGCTCGCCGATGAGGCAGGGGTTGTTCTTCGTCCTGCGGGCCAGGATCTGGATGACCCTCTCCGTCTCGTTGTCACGGCCGATTATGGGGTCGAGCTTGCCCGCTCTTGCCAGGGCGCACAGGTCTCTTCCGTGCTCCGACAGAGTGGGGCATCCCTTGATCTCGGTCTTCGCGCCTTTCTCCGGCGCGGCGGAGCCGGCCTGCTCGCCGCCTCCGAGGTAGGAGACCACTTCCCTCTTTACGTCTTCGGCGGATACGCCCAGCTTCTCGAGCATACGCATACCGTAGCAGTCCGGCTCGTCAGCCATGGCGAGGAGCAGGTGCTCCGTACCGATATATCCGTTGCCGAAACGCGCCGCGGCTGCGGCGGACGTCTCGATTACCTTTTTCGTTCTCGGGGTCATGTCGGCGGCGCTGACGTTCGTTCTCTCGCCCACGCCGGACATCTGCCCGACGAGATCATATACCTTTTCGTAGGTCACGCCCTTGTCGGAAAGTGCCTTCGACGCGATCCCGTCCTCAACGGAAAGCAGTCCGAGAAGGATGTGCTCCGTCCCCACGCAGGTGTGGCCCAGCTCCCGCGCCGATTCGATGGCGCGTTCCACGGCGCCGGCCGCTCTTGAAGTGAATCCTATGTTCATGGTTTTATACCGTTCCTTTCGTTAAGATCCCGGCGGGAAAGACGGTCAATTCTTCCCCTCCGGGCCGCTGAGCAGACGGCGGACCGTCTCCGCTCTGGCTTTGTCGCGACTTCTCGCGTCGCGGACGTTTTCGTTGTCGCGCATCAGCACCGCGGGCATACATCCGATGAGTATGCGGTCGAGCTGTTCCGCGGTGACGCAGTCGATCACGCCGAGGGACACGCCCAGCCGTACGTCGGAATAGAGCCGGAAAAGCTCCTCCGTGTCGATCAGCGCGGCGTAAAGCATGGTACCGTACGCTCTCATCACGCGGTCGGTCAACGCGTCGGGATCCTGTTCGAACATCTTCTTGCGGAGCGCTCTCTCCTGCTCGATCAGCCGCTCGGTGATCTTGGTCAGTTTAGCGATCGTCTCCTCCTCGGAGACGCCCAGAGTCACCTGGTTCGAGATCTGGAACAGGCACCCGTCCGCGGACGAGCCCTCCCCCGCCATGCCTCTGATGGTCAGCCCGATCTTGCCGAGCTGGTTTGAGAGGTTCCTGACGGAGCCGCTGCGCGCGGTCCCGGGCAGGAACATCATGACCGACGCTCTCATTCCCGTGCCGAGGTTGGTGGGACAGTGGGTCAGATACCCGAGTTTTTCATCGTAGGCGATGTTCAGCTTAGAGTCGAGTTTTTGGTCGATCTCGCGGGCCTTGTCGAACGCCTCGTCGAGGGAGAACCCCGGCGTGATGGTCTGGATCCTCACGTGATCCTCCTCGAGGACCATGACGAAACTTGATCCGTCCGCTGATTCGATCAGCGCGCGGGGACCGGTCCCGCGGGCGAACTCGGGGCTTACCGTGTGCTCCTCCGCGGCGGCGATCCTCTCCGTCTCGGAGAGGGAGGCGAAGTCGCGGAAGGTGTATTTCTTCCCGTCGCAGAGGGCGTCTTTCACCTTGGCGATGATCTCTTTCTTCGAGGTATCGTCAAGTCTGTTCCCGAACGGGTAGTCTACCAGGTTTCTCGCAAGTCTCACACGCGACGACACGATGACGTCGTGATCCCTGCCGGTGTTTTCATACCATTTCATTTCGTTTCATCCCCTTTTTCGGCGCGGATGGCGCGCAGCTCGTCGCGGAGCCGCGCCGCCTCCTCGTAATTCTCTTCATCCACGGCGGCCTTGATGCCCTTCTCGAGGGATTTGATCTTATCCTTCAGGTCGCGGTCCGCCTTGAACCTGGACGGCGCTCCGCCGGTGTGGGACGTGGTCCCGTGGATCCTCGAGATCGTGGACGAGAGCTCGTCCGAGAAGGTCCTGTAGCACTCGGGACAGCCCGCCTTCCCCTCCGACATAAGGTCGCGGAAGGTGGCTCCGCAAAGGGAGCATTTCTTTTCCGGCGCGCTCTTGTGTCCCACCAGCTGCGGGAATCCGAACAGGCTGCCGAACAGCTTGTCCACCCCACCGAGGGGCTCGCTGAAAAATCCGTCGTTTAAGAGATCGGTCTCCAGTTCTCCGTTCTTTCTCGCCTTATCGGCGCATTCCTCGCAGAGGGAGAGCGATCTCTCCTTGCCGTTTATTGATTCTCTGTAGAATACGGTGGCGTTGTTCTTTTTACATCTTTCGCAAAGCATATCAGTATCCTCCTTTTCGGTCGTTTTACATTTTAATTCATAAGGGCGAGCAGAACGTGACGCATTATGTCGGCCCGGACAAAGTCCCTTTTTTCGGGATCGGTCCGCTCCAGCGCCGCCGTGGACACGGCGGTGAGTATGAGCTTCCGTTCACGCTCGGTGATAATGCCCTGGTCGACGAGGTTCGACGCGAACGCTCTGGCGTCCGCCTCGGTCAGCTCGTCGCCGACGGCGTGGAAAAAGTGCATCAGGTACTCGTTCTTCGTCATCATGGCGCGGTGGATCCTGATGTACCCGCCGCCGCCCCTGCGGCTCTCGATGATATATCCCCTCTCCGGGGTGAACCGGGACGTGATGACGTAGTTTATCTGGCTCGGCACGCATCCGAGCCGGGCGGCAAGGTCGTTTCGTCGGACCTCGGCGATGCCTCCGCTCTCGTCGAGCATCTGCTCGATTATCTTCGCTATGTGATCTGCCAAGATCATTTCCGGTCCCTTCCTTTCGCTTCTCTTTTTCTCTTTTCGCGAACATTATACCGCAAAGGTCAAAGAAAGTCAAAGTCAAAGAAAGTCAAAGTCAGACGTTTACAGGCGGAATGAAGTTCGCAACAGGGCAAATGCTCGTTTTTTCTCACGTTTTCTCACTTTTTCTCGCTGATTCGAAAATGCGGAAAACTAAAACAATCCGGCGGTCATATCCCGACGCAACGGCTATATAATTAAACAGGAAAGGTTTTCCCTTCCCCAGTCTTATAATGCCGCCACGGGCGGCGGAACGGAGTTCTGTATGTTCATCTACAGTATAAAAGCGAACACCATAAAGCTCGTGGCGGTGATCGGCGCCGCCCTTATCGCGCTGACCGTCATGATCCTGCTCATCCCCGACTACTCCCCGAAGACAACCGCCGCTATCGCGAAGAAGATCGCCGACTACAAGTACGACAAGATCAGGAACAACGACGACAGGGTGTCGTTCCTGAAGCAGTTCGGCTGGGAGGTGGAGGAAGAACCCGAGGAAGAGGTGAAGCTCCGCATCCCCTCGGACTTCGACAAGGTGATGAATTCATACAACGAGCTGCAGAAGCAGGGCGGGCTCGATCTGTCGAAGTACCGCGGCAAGGAAGTGACGAGATATACCTATAAGGTGACGAACTACCCCGGCTACGACGGAACGGTGCTCGCCAACGTGATAATCTACAAGAACAGGGTCGTCGGGGGCGACGTCTGTTCCTCCGACGTATCGGGGTTTATCGGGACCTTCGAATTTCCCGAGACGGACGGCGCGGGCAAGCCGGACGGAGCCGCCGGCAATACCGCCGGGCAGAACGAAAAAGACGAAACATATCCCGAGACGGAGATGAACTCCGAGGCGGGATAAAAAAGCCTCGTTTGCCGACTGTCCTAAAGGACAGTCAGCAGCGATATTTGCCCGCGTTCGCGGAGCGACCGTGTGCAAGCGATATACGCCTCCGGCGCGCGATATACTTTATGCATTCTCGCCAAAGGCGAGATATGTATAAAGTACGATATGTTCGCTTTCGCGAACGAGGAAGGGGTTCCCGAGGGCAAATATCATATCGCATCGAGCGAAGTGAGATATATCGCAACGGCAAAAGCCGTTATATCGCGTTTTGCGTCTATGCAAAACATATCGTCTGTTGACATTTGCAGTACATATTTCCAGCTTACAGCCGTATGTGACAAAAAACGACTGAAAAATTTTCAATTTCTTACCTCAGCCGGTATTTATTACCGGTCTTTAGATCACCTGCAAATGACGTAAAAAAATTTGCGGGATTTATTTTAGACAGTTGACAATATGGATCGGCGG
>JAFWWR010000146.1 GCA_017518025.1 Clostridia bacterium | reverse complement strand
TGGGCGAACGAGGCTAATCTAATCAAGGGAATGAGCGACGGCACGCTCTCGCCCCGGGGAGAGGCCACCCGCGAGCAGTTCGCCACCATCCTCAAGAGATTTGACGACACGTTCAATCTCGTCTATAATGAACCTGTGGTGAAAAGTCACTACACCGAACCGGAATATCCGCTCGTAGAGAACGCGGACGTGTACGTTGCCGTTGGCGGGAACGACGGAAACGACGGATCCTTCGATCATCCGGTCGCCACCTTCAACCGTGCCGTCGAAAAAGTCCGCGAGATAAAGCAGACGAAAACGAGCGGCGACATCGTAGTCGCTTTCAAAGCCGGCGACTACGGTCCCCTTTGTGTCGAACTCACCGCCGAGGACTCCGGGACGCCGGATCAGCGGATCATCTACTGCAAGTACGGCGACGGAGACGTCACGTTCAACAACGGGCTTGACGTGACCGCCGACGAGTTTGTGCCTCTGGACGAGGAGGACAAGGCGCTGTTCCTGCCCCAGTATGCGGATAGCATCAAGAAGGCGGACGTTTCCGCCAAGCTTTCCGGCTACGATCCGACGACCTGCATGATCCTGTCCGAAAACGGCGTGATGAGTCTCGCCCGTTTTCCCAATATTTACCCCGACGGGACCGACAATCTCGTCCAGGCGGGAGTCGCATACGATCACGAACACATACACATCCGCCACCGTCTTTTCAAAAACCGGATCGAAAAATATCACAGCGTCGACGGCCTTATCCTGTACGGGTACATCGCCGCGGGATGGTACAAGGACATGGTCGAGACGGACGGATATGAGGTGGATGAGGAAACCGGAAACTACGTTTTCTTTGTTCCGCATCCCGAAAACGTTTACTGCGGATACGGACCGCAACTGGGCGACGGTTTCGCCAGCGACTATTTCCAGATGGCGATCCTGAACGTATCGGAGGAGCTTGACGCGCCCGGAGAATTCTGGATCGATAGGAACACAGGCACCTTTTACGTGTACGATCCCTCCGGCGACTACCATTTCGTCGGCGGGGAATCGGCGCAGATCCAGGTAACCGATTTTTATTACACCAAAGACGAAGAGGGCGGGATGATCACCCTCGGGGAGGACGTAGGGTATATCACTCTCCGGGGTCTCGGTTTCCGCAACTCGAACAAATACATGATAAGAGGCCTCAGCCATCCCCGCGGGCTCACCGTAGACCGCTGTTCCTTCGCAGGGTGCTCCGCGAGGAACATGATCGATATCCAGGCGTCAAAAGAGGGAGAGCCCCTTGATCTTCTCATCACCGGGTGCGAGTTCTCGTCCGGAGCCGGACGGGCGGCGGCGGTGTTTATCCCCGATTCGGATGACCTTTACAGCAACGGTTACCTCTTCACCACGGGAGGCAACGTCGTCATAGACAACAACTACGTCACCCTGACCGGTCTTAAGATCGGCAACCTCGGCGCGATCTGCGTGCGCGTCCCTGATCCGCTGGTCAGCCACAACCACTTCGAGAGATGCTTCTGGCAATGTGTGGACATCAACCAGTC
>JAFWWR010000145.1 GCA_017518025.1 Clostridia bacterium | reverse complement strand
GCTTATCTGCGCGACAGGATAAACGCGCTGAAAACGACGAAATAAAGAAAAGGCACGGAGGTTTCGGAGTATATGAAAGAATTCTTCGACAAGATACTGAACGATTATCTCGCCGGGTTCGCGGTACGGTTCGTCTGCGCCTTGCTCCTGCTGGTGGTCGGATTCCTGGCGGTCCATTTTCTGACGAAAAAGCTGAAAAAGCTGAGAGCGGCGTCTAAAATGGAGCCGTCGCTCAGGTACTGGGTCGTAAGCGCGGTGCGGATCGTGCTGGACGTCATCATCATAGTGGTGGCGGTGCAGATACTGGGGATCCCGTCGGCGTCGATCCTGGCTGTCCTCGGTTCTCTCGGTCTCACCGTGGGTCTCGCCCTCCAGGGCGGGCTGTCGAATCTGGTCGGCGGCTTCATGATCATGATCTTCAAGCCCTTCCGCACCGGAGACTACATATCCGCGGGAGGCTTTCAAGGCACCGTGAGGGTCATCGGCATTTTCTATACCAGGCTCACCACCCTGGACAACCGGGACATCAGCATACCGAACGCCCTGCTGTCGAACACGACGGTGTCAAACATGACCTACAACGATACCCGCCGTATCGACCTTGAGTTTTCCGTGTCATACCGCGCCGATCTCGACCGGGTTCGCGCCGTGCTTATAGGCGTGGCGGAAAAAGAGGAACGGATCCTGAAGGAGCCGAAGTACGATATACTTGTGTCAGGGCACGGGGACTCAGCCATCAAGGTGCTGTTCCGCCCCTGGGTAAAGACGAACGATTATCTCGACGTGAAATTCGCCTTGATGGAGCAGGTGAAGCGCGATTTCGACAAGTACGGCGTGGAAATTCCGTACAGTCAGCTGGACGTACACGTAAAAAACGATTGAGACCGACGGTCAGGCGCGGGAGACACCCGCGCCTTTGTTATTTGCCGTCGAAATCGTAAAGAAATATTGAAATCAAAACGATAATATGATAAAATCAAGTCAGAAAATCCGCGAAAGGAATCTGTAAAATGAAACTACGTAAGATCGCATCTCTGGCGCTTGCCGCGGCTCTGCTGCTGGGAGTGTTTTCCGCGCTCGCCGTCAGCTCCGCCGACGGGGAGCTTCCCTTCACCGACGTGAAAAAGGGGAAATGGTACTACAAGAGCGTTCAGTACGTCTTTGAGAACGACCTGATGAACGGCGACAGCAAGACTACGTTCTCGCCGAGCGGAAGTCTCACCCGTGCCATGTTCATCACCATAATCGGCCGTCTCGCCGGTGCCGAGGGAGGCGGGAAGTCGCCCTTTACCGACACGAAAGAAGGCAAGTGGTACTCGCCCTACGTGGCGTGGGCGGCGGAGGCCGGCATCGTCAACGGATTCCCGGACGGCACCTTCCGTCCGAACGATCCCATCACAAGAGAGCAGATGGCCACCTCCGTGGCGCGTTTCATCGACGCCGCGGGACTCCGCACGGTGAACTCCGGCGGGATCTTCAACTTCACCGACGCGGGCAAGATCGCGAAATACGCGAAGGCGCCCGTTGAGTCGCTGAAAAAGATCGGCGTGTTCGCCGGCGACCAGAATATGAACTTCAATCCGAAGTCCAACACCACGAGAGCGGAGGCCGCCACCGTGGTGATGAGGCTGAGAGAGGCGATAACGGGCGCGTGGCAGGGATATCTGCCCGAACCGGCGGGAGAGAAGCCGCCGATATACGGAGCGGCGTACCTGTATGAAAACGGCTCCATCTGCGCCGGCGGAATGGCGAAAGAGCTGGATAAGAGCGGCGAATATCCGCTCCTCAAAGCGAAAATGGACGGCCTCGCGGCGTTCAGAACGTACGTTGAGGCGAACACCGTGGGGATCTCGATCAACTACGGCGAGATCGACGTCTCGGCGACGCCCTACGTCAGGATCTGCTATGCCTATGACGGCATGGACGGAGACGTGCCCGCCGTCCGGTACAACGTGAACAAGACTCAGAAAGAGTCGGCGGGATTCTCTCAGGATCTGACCGTCACGGCCGGCGAGGACGAGGACGGAATGAAAGTCGCGTTCATCGACCTGAATGAAGTCAACACGGCGCACCCGAACATCAACTACTCTTGCCAGATCGCGAATCTGCTGTTCGTTCCCTGCGAGAACGATTTCTCCGTCGAGGGGAAATTCGTGATAAGGTACGTCGGATTCTTCGCCACCGAGGAAGAAGCGAGATCGTTCACACCCGCCTCGGACCCGGAGATCGACTACTATCTCAAGAACTACGAGCTGAAACAAAATCTCGACTGGCGCGAATACACCGACGCCGACAGAGAGTACTATGACACTCTCCTGAAAGACCGGATAGCGGAGATCAAGAACTCAAAATCCGAGCTTACTCCCGAGCAGATCAAGGCCCGGGGCGGCACCTGCTACTACGTCTCGTCCATCCACGGCGACGACAAGAACGACGGACTCACCCCGCAGACCGCGTGGAAAACTCCCGACGCGCTTTGGAACTACAGACCCGGTCCGAACCTCTATCTTAACAAACTGAAACCCGGCGACGGCGTGTTCTTCGAGAGAGGCAGCGTGTTCTATCCGAAGAGATACCACGACAACTCCGTCAGCGCGCTCAACTGCACCGACGGAGTCGATTACGGCGCCTACGGCACGGGGCCGAAGCCGCTGTTCACCTGCGCTCTCGACTTCACGGAGTCGGGCAACGTGGGCGGCTGGGAAGCGACCGAGTACCCGAACATCTGGAAGATCGACTGCGTCGACCCCAACGTCACAACAAACAGCGAAGG
>JAFWWR010000144.1 GCA_017518025.1 Clostridia bacterium | reverse complement strand
CGGCAGTGACAAGGAAGACGGCGAAGAGGGAGAATGATCGGCTCCCTACAAAAAACGATCACACAGCCGCGGCGATGCCGCGGCTTTTTTTCGTAAGCACCCACATGATATATCGCCTTGCGGCGATTCGATATATCTCGCGTTGCTCGATGCGATATGTTTACTGTGTAAACGCGATATGTATTCGCTTCGCTCACACGCGATATATTTACCGTGTAAATGCGATATGTGTTCGCTTCGCTCACACGCGATATGATATGAATTCCTTTTCTCGTCCCGCAGGACATATCGCGCCGCAGGCATATCGCATCCCGCAGGGATATATCGCTCGCTTCGAGACAGTCGGACGACTGTCTCGATTTTTACCTCACTTCCGCTTGACCGAACTGAAGTACATGGTCCCGTCGTCGCGCTTGATTATCACGGCGCGGTAGGAGAGCGACTTTTCCCCGTTTGAGCAGGTAAACTCCACGAGATACGTGTTCTCCGTCTCCTCCACCTTGTCGAGGATCACGTCGAATCTGTCGCCCCGGGGAGTCGCCAGCGGAACGTACGCCGACGCCTTCGGCAGGTAACGGAACATCCTCCCGCTCACGTGGGAGATCTTCACGTTGCCTCCGAAATAGCGGTACATCATGGACTCGAAGTCCGACGCCGGTATCAGCTGGGATATGGTCATATCCGGGTACGCCTTCTCAGCGTCCTCCAGAAGGGCGGGATCCCCCGAATACTTTGCGAAATCGGTGTAGAGCATGTAGTTCAGCAGGCTGTCCCGGCAGAGATTCACGGACTCTTTCATGCTCGTGAACTCCGGCAGCTTCACCGAGTCCACGCTGAGCATCTTTATCATCTCCGTGATCTCAAGGCCGGCGTCGCTGTCCGGCTCCACGGTGCCGATCACCGGCTCGCCGCTGTAGTCCGGCGCGCCGAACCCCAGCAGCCGTCCCAGCTCTCCCGAGCGGCAGGACGTGAGAAGGACCGCCGCCAGCAGCAGAGCGATCAGAATTATTCTTTTCATACGGCGCGGCCTCCTTTGATCGATTTAGTCCATGCCGCAGATCCGCCGGACGGCGGGCGCGGCCTCCGCGTACATATAAAGCGTTCCCGAAATGACGACGGGCAGGCCCGTCCTCCTTCCCTCTTCGGCGGCGAGGCGGATCCCCTCGTCCACAGCGGCGCAGGGCACGGCGTCCGCTCCCGCGGCGGCGTAAACTCCCGCCAGCTTTTCCGCGTCAAGGGCTCTCGGGTTGCCCGGCGTGACGGTGAACACCTTCTCCGTCAGGGGAGAGAGCTCCTCCGCCATGGGGCGGTAGTCCTTGTCCGCCATGACTCCGGTGACGAGGATCACCCGTCCCCCGCAGAGGGTACGGACGTTCTCGCACAGCGCCGCGACTCCGTTCGGATTGTGCGCTCCGTCGTATATCACCAGCGGATCGCGGCTCAGGGTCTCGAACCGCGCCGGCCACTTTGCCGACGCGAGGCCCTCCGCCACGTTCCCGTCGGTGACGGAAAAGCCCTCTTTCCGTATCGCCTCCGCCGCTGTGACGACCACGGCGGCGTTCTTTATCTGATAAATTCCCGCAAGGGAGACGGACATCTTTCCGTAGGGGGCGAGATCGAACGACGAGCCGTCGAGGGACGATACCGCCCCCGAGATCCTCGAATAATCCACGGGGATGAACTCGGACCCCCGCTCCTCCGCGATGCGGCGCAGGACCTCCTCCGCCTCGGCCGGGCACTCCGCCGCGACCACCGGACGGCCGGGCTTTATGATCCCGCCCTTTTCCGCGGCGATCTCGCCGAGGGTGCTCCCCAGCACCTCGGTGTGGTCAAGGTCGATGCCGGTGATCACCGACAGCACGGGATCCTCTATCACGTTGGTGGAGTCGAGCCGCCCGCCCAGTCCCACCTCGAGGACCACGACGTCGCACCCCGTCTCCCGGAAATACACGAATCCGATGGCGGTCAGAAGCTCGAACTCCGTGGGGCTGTCCTCCATCTTATCCGCGCATCTTTTGACCTTCGCGGTGACCTCCGCCAGCCGGTCCTTCGGGATCGGCTCCCCGTCCACCTGTATCCTCTCCTCGAAGAAGGACACGTAGGGCGAGGTGAAAAGGCCCGTTTTAAGTCCCGACGCCCGGAGAACGGACGCGGTCATGGCGCAGACGGAACCCTTGCCGTTTGTCCCCGCCACGTGGACGAACTTCATCCCCCGCTGGGGGTCGCCCAGCAGACGGCACAGCTCGCGGATCCGCTCGAGGCCCGGGCGGCTGCCCTTCCAGCTCACGGAATGGATGTACGAGAGCGCCTCGTCGTAGGTCATCTTCTCCGGCTCCCGCGCGCCGCGCCTCGCGAACTGGCGCGACAGGAGGTCGCATAGCTTGATCAGGATCGGTATGACGACGATCTGCACCGGCACCAGCACCGCGTATTCGCCGAGGCGGAACAGGAACCATTCGAGGTATGTCCGCTTGCCGTAGAGCATGCTGATCCACGCGGTGTTCACCGTCAGCCCCAGGATGAGGCAGTTGACCGCCACCGCCGCGACCACGTTGGGGAAGATCCGCACCTTTTTCCGCGAGAGGTCGAAGATGAACCTCCCCCTCTCGCTCTCGCGCCTGATGCTGACCGGCTCGCGGCACAGAAGCAGGCCGCTGACGAGGCCCATCAGGGCGGCGCAGGCGGTAAATCCCGGGTGATAGGGCCCGGACGGGAAAAGGATCGCGCCGAGAAGGTCCGAGAGCGCCCAGACCAGGGCGCCGGTGGCGGGACCGAACATGATCGCCGCCATGGTCGGCGGGATGAAGGCGAGCCCGATCTTCAGCCCCATGGTATTGATGGAGCCGAAACGGTTCAGGACGATCTCAAGGGCGACGAGCAGCGCCGCCGTCGTGATCCACACGACGTTTCCGTACTTTTTTCTCACAAAAAACACCTCCCATGGAAACAGAATACTATTCCGCAGGAACATCCATGAGAGATCGTCAGATGTATGTCACAGCGGGATGCGACGGATGCACCGCAACGGCAGGGCCGTTTTCGTCCCCCGGGCAACTCCCCGTCCCGAGAGCACTTGACGCGCAAACGTCTACTCTGTCCCCGCCCGGCTCCGCCGGACGGCGTGGACTCTTTGAGTCCTGTAATATGATATCACAAATATTTTTTACTTTCAATACCCGCGCGGGAAAAGAAAACCGGTTTTTATGCGGTTTTTCTAAGCTTTGGTTTTTTCGCACGCTTTCTTTTCTGAAAAAGAAAGCCTGCACTGAAAGAAAAGCAGGATGGGAGCAACGAGCCCGCTCT
>JAFWWR010000014.1 GCA_017518025.1 Clostridia bacterium | reverse complement strand
TTCTTCCCGCCTTTTGGTCTTCCCATTCCTTTCATTCCTCCTTTGCTTTTTCTTTATTATACATCAAAAAATGATGGCAGACGCTTTTTTGTGTCTACCATCATTTTATCACTTCACGGCGGGCGGCTTTTCTCTATCTTTCGTCCAGGGGGACGTATTCTCTCCGGGCAACGATCTCCTTATAAGCGGGACGAATGATCTTCCCCGCGCTGACGAGCTCTTCGAGACGGTGGGCGCTCCATCCGGCCACTCTCGCCACGGCGAAGATGGGCGTATAAAGTTCCTCCGGAAGATTCAGCATATCGTAAGCGAATCCGCTGTAGAAATCCACATTGACGGAAACGCCCTTGTAGATCTTCCTCTGTTCGTTGATGATCTGAGGCGCGATACGCTCAACGGCGGTGTAGAGGCCGTATTCGTCCTCTCTTCCCTTTTCCGCGGCCAGTTTTTCGGCAAATCCCTTCATGATCATGGCGCGGGGGTCGGAGGTCGAATAGACCGCGTGGCCTACGCCGTAGATGAGTCCCGCTCCGTCGAAGGCCTCCTTATTGAGCAGTTTTCTGAGGTAAGACGCTATCTCGTCCTCGTCCTCCCAATCCCTTACTTTCTTTTTCATATCGTGAAACATCTGAACGACCTTGACGTTGGCGCCGCCGTGTTTCGGTCCCTTAAGCGAACCGAGAGCCGCTGAGATGGCAGAATACGTATCCGTACCGGACGAAGAAACGACGCGAGTTGTGAACGTTGAGTTATTCCCTCCGCCGTGCTCGGCGTGCAGGATCAGCGCCAGATCGAGGACGTCCGCCTCAAGTCGCGTGAAGTTCCCGTCCGGGCGTAGAATTTGCAGAATGTTCTCGGACGTGGAAAGCTCCGGCACAGGCCTGTGGATGTAAAGACTTTTCCCGTTATAGTAATACTGATACGCGTGGTATCCGTAGACCGACAGCATCGGGAACACGGCAATGAGCTGGAGGCACTGTCTCAGCACGTTCGGCAGCGAGATATCGTCAGCCGCCTCGTCGTAGGAATACAGAGTCAGAACGGACCGCGACAGAGCGTTCATCATGTCGCCGCTTGGCGCTTTGAGGATCACGTCGCGGACGAACGATGGGGGAAGCTGTCTGTACCCCGCGAGCAGCTCCTTGAACGAATCCAGCCGTTCCCGTGTCGGAAGTTCACCGAAGAGGAGAAGATAGACGGTCTCTTCAAAGCCGTGCCGCTTTTCCCTGACGCAGGCGGCGGTCAGATCCCCGACGTCGATCCCGCGATAGTAAAGCTTGCCGTCGCAGGGGACTGCGACTCCGTCGACGATTTCCCTCGCACGGATCTCGGACACGTTGGTAAGCCCGGCAAGTACGCCGTTTCCGTCGATGTCACGAAGCCCTTTTTTCACCTGAAGCTCGGTAAAAAGTTCGGGGTCGATCTGTGAATTCCGCTCAGTCATTTCACAGAGCGCTCTGATCTCGTCGGTCACCTCGGAGAAGTTCCTCTCGGTTTTGTTTGAAGCCATTGTCTTCCCTCCTTTTGAAAGAGTATTAAAAATATTTTACTAAATATTCATTTGGAAGTCAAGTAAAAAATCAAATTTTCACGGTAAATTCTATGATAATTCACATTTTGTTATTATTTTGAATATGAATGAATATACGTTTTTTGTAAAAACAAATCTCTCTTTTTGTCATCGCGACGAAGGAGTAGTTATTTTGTCGGGGCTATTGAACTGTCGGCGATTTGGTAGTAAAATAATAGAGTAAAATGATTGGAAGGAGGTGCGGCGGATGGAGATATACGCCGACAACGGCGCGACGACCCGGCTGAGCAGTGCGGCGCTCGACGCCATGCTTCCCTTTCTGAAAGATGATTTCGGAAATCCGTCGAGCATCCATTCCTTCGGGATCAAAGCTGCGGACGCGATCTCCCGCGCGAGGCGGACCGTCGCCTGCCGTCTCGGCGCACGCGAGGATGAGATATACTTCAACTCCGGCGGAAGCGAGAGCATAACGCAGGCGATCACGTCTGCCGCCGAATACGGCGCGGAACACGGGAAGAGACATATCATAACAACGTCGATCGAACATCACGCAGTGCTGAACACGATGGAGCGGCTAGGCAGATCAGGGTTTGAGATAACCGTACTCCCGGTCGGGACGGACGGGACCGTCGATCCCGATTCCGTACGCGACGCAATAAGGGACGACACAGCCCTGGTCTCCGTCATGTTCGCCAACAACGAGATCGGAACTTTCCAGCCGGTCCGCGAGATCGGGAGGATATGTCGGGAAAGGGGCGTACTGTTCCACACAGACGCGGTGCAGGCAACGGGCCACGTGCCCGTCAACGCCGGGGATATCGGCGCGGACTACATATCCGCCTCGGCTCACAAATTCCACGGGCCGAAGGGAGCCGGGATCCTTTTCGCAAGGCGTGAGGCGCCTGTCTCGGAGATCATTTTCGGCGGACCGCAGGAGCGCGGAGCGAGAGCAGGAACGGAAAACGTTCCCGCAGTCGTCGGCGCGGCGGCCGCGCTTGAAGAAGCGTGTGATACAATGGACGAAAACTTCCGTTACGTCACTTCCCTGCGGGAAAAACTCATCGACGGCCTTCTTGAAATACCCGGGACGATCCTCAACGGCAGCAGGCAAAAAAGACTCCCCGGAAACGTAAACGTATCGTTCCCGGGGATCAGCGGAGAGTCCCTTGCGATCCTGCTCGATTTGAAGGGAATAAAGGTTTCCACTGGGTCGGCGTGCAACTCGGTCTCAACGGAACCGAGCTACGTTCTGACGGCGATCGGCAGATCGGTCGACGAGGCGCTGGGGTCCCTGAGGATCACCCTCGACGAGACAAATACAGACGAAGATGCGGATCAAATAATACGAGCGGTGAGGGAAGCGGTTATAAAACTGAGATAAAGATATGCCCGGCGGGTCGTTCGGACCCGCCGGGCGCTTGTTCAGTATTCTATTATGGAGCCGAAGGAATCTATCGTCATTTCCCGGGCAATATAATACCTCGGAACGGTGTAATTCCCGTATTCGGTCACGCTGTAGGGGGATTTTGTAGTGTAGCAGAAGTCGAAATAATCGGGAACGACGCTCAGCACGAGATCGTTATACGAACCGCCTGGGTATGCGAGCGCACGGACAGGCTTGCCGGTGAGCGATTCGATATAAGAGCATGAGCGTGAGAACTGATCGCGCAGCACTTCTTCGGTCTGGTAGGACAGATCCACGTGACTCGCCGTATGACACTGGAACGAAACTAGCCCGGATGACGCCATCTCCCTGATCTGGTCCTCGTTCAGATAGCCCGGGTCCCCCACCATGTCAGAAATGAGAAATACCGTCGCCCTGCCGCCGTATTTTCGGAGGATCGGGAACATATTCGTGTAGTTGTCCTCATATCCGTCGTCGAACGTGAGGATAACGGACGGGCGGTCCGTCTCGCGCCACTCATCCGCGAAGAGGAATTCATATCCCGCCTCCTTCAGGGCGGCAAGCTGCGCCTCGAAAGACGACGGCCGGACGAACAGCGCTCCGTAGTCGTTATACGGTTCTTCCATGATGAGATGATACATCATGGCTTTAGGTCTGAATACAGTGCCGTCGGGGACGAAGGAGGTGGTATCGGGCTCAGTCTGCGCTTCCGTTGCGGCCGTTGCGGGAGGCTGAGTCGCCGGTTCCGTCTCCGTCTCGGGAGGGTCGTATTCCGTTGCGGGAGGGTCAGTCACCGGATCGTCGATCACGGTATCCGGCGTACCGGTACCTTCCGTTTCATCAGAGACGGGTCTCCATCCATCGTTGTAAGAAGAGCACCCGGCGAGAGCCAGGATCGTGGAAACGATCACAAAAACTATAAGTACTTTTTTCACAATAATCACCTTGTTCCGCTAATTATTCAAAAACCTTTTTTACGCTTCCGAACATTGCGCGGTCTTTATCGATCGCGCCCTCGCCTCCGATTACGCAAAAACCGCAGTTTTCCATTGCCCGGGACAGCAGATCGGCGCGCTCTTCAACGTCGCGGACCGTCATCCCGAGGATCTTCTTTCTGTCCTCTCTGATCTCGTCTAACGTCTTCCCGGTGGCGTACGCGTAGAAGGACCGGTACATCTTCTGAAACGGTGATAACGGTCTCAGAATACGCGAATAGGTGCCGATTATGAGCTGCCACAGCTTTTCGTCGTCGATCTTCAGCGATTTGAGCAGTTCACCGGCGCTGCGGTAGACGTCCAGAGTGGACGAAAGATTCGGATCGCGGTAGGACCTGAAAAGGACGAGGCCCGTGGAGGAATTTATCGTGCAGCTGCATCCGTAGGCGCCGCCCTTGAGTCGCACCTCGGGATAAAGGACTTCCCCGCTGACCGCAAAGTCGATAAGCGCCATTCCGGGATCGGGGAGGCGCGTCTGATCGGGGAGACAGGACGCCGCGGCGACGTACTGCACCTGGGACGCCGATGAAAACGCCTCGTTAAGGAGCCCGAGAGGATTGATAACGGAGTCGTGAGAACGCCTGCTCCCCTCCGGAAGTGATTTTACAAGAGATCCGATACCGCGCTCCACAGCGGGGAGATCGCCGCTTTCCGCGGCGAGACTGACGGTCAGACGGCTGCGGGAGAATATCTCGCACCTCAGACGTTCCAGATCCCGGAGCAGCGGCTCCGGTCCTTCTTCGAATTCCTTTAACATGGCCGTCTGCCGGAAATAGCTTCCAAGCCCGTCGAGAGAGTCGTTGAACGCGGAATACGGATCGATATACGCAAGACATCTGTCAGAGGCGAACTCATGACCGCTGTAAAGGATATCTCTTGACTTGGCGGACATCATTTCGTCGAAGATCTCCCGTACCCGCGCAGGATCGGAAAAGGACGATTCCGATATTATCTCCTTCAGCAGGTCGATTGCGTGAGCTGTCTTCTCACCGAGGACACGGAGAGAAACGGAGAGATACGCGGTGAACTCATCACGCGAGTTTTTCTTCCTGAACAACGCGGTGTCGAAGTCGAGTCCGCCCGCGGTGAGCCGGACGTCGTCCACAAGATCGGCGTAAGCCGTCCGCAGCGTATCCACCTTGCCCATGGATTCTATAAGAAGATCCACGATGGGCAGATCCTCGGCGGGGACGTCCGTTATGTCAAACAGCAGGCGCAGATATACGATACCGTTGGTGTTTATATCGTGTATTACCGCGGGTACGCCGCAGAGGGTCGTTTCACGATTGAAAAGCGGCTCCGGTTCCGGAGAAATGCTCCCTCTCGGGAGAGTCGGGACGCAGTTTTTCTCCTCGTCGGTCTCAGGCGCTTCCTGGTATGATCTGAGACTGTCGAAATCCTCTTTGATACGGCGAAGCTCGTCGTCGGTCCGGTCTCTCCGGAACGCCTCGAGCTTGTCCGCCAGCGCCTTGTCCTCCTTTTCCGCGAGTCCCTTTTCCGGGACAAGAACGGTGACGGATTCATGATCCGTATCGATGAGTTTGCCCGCCAGTGATTCGAAATATCCTTCCTCAAGCCGTTCTTTCAGCTCGCCGAGTATCTTAAGCACCCGAAGATAACGGAAAGGATCGTCTTCTGTATAGATCCAGCTCTGGAGCATATTCTTGAACAGGTCGAGCCCTCTGGGGTACGAACCGTAAGCGTTCTCGCGGAATTTGAATTCGCTCCGCTCTATGAATGCCCTTACGGCACGGCGGTTAAGCCCGCCGTCGCGGACTGCTCTGAACGTTTCTTTTATGATCGAAAGGAATTCTTCGGTTCTGTCTTCATCCGTGTTTTTCGCGATGACGGAGAACACCGGTTCTTTCATGTGATTCAGGAATCCTCCGTAGATCTCCTGCCCTATCCCGGCGTCCGTCAGCGCGCGTTTTACGGGAGCCGCCGGATCGTTCACCAGGACCTCTCCGAGGATCTCCCATGCGGCGCATTCCGTCTCGTCGGAGGCGTCGCAGGTGAGCGACCCCCAGGCGAGGTACGTCTTCGACGAGTCGTCCTCGTCGGTCCCGACGGGATAAGCGACGCGTCTCATCCTGACGTTCCCTTTTCCGAATCTCGGCTGTTGTCCTATGAAAAATGACGTTTTTTCACCTTCAGCGACGGTCGAGAGATACTCTCTGTCGAGATAGTCAAGCCGCTCTTCGGGATCGATATCGCCGTAGAACATGATATAGCTGTTCGACGGATCGTAGTGCCTGCGGTGAAAGTCGAGATACTCTTCACGGCTGAGCGAGAGGATATCCGCGGGCTCGCCGCCGGAGCAACGGCCGTAAACGCTGTCAGGAAAGATCGTATAAAGTAACTCGTCGAACACGTTGGAGTCGGGAGAGGAGGATTTACCCTTCATCTCGCTGTAAACGACTCCGTTTACGGTGAGAGGCGAGTCCCCGCCATCGGTCTCGTAGTGCCAGCCCTCCTGCATGAATATCTCCGGGCGCCTGTAGATGTTCGGACGGAACACGGCGTCAAGGTAAACGTCGGTCAGGATCCTGAAGTCGGCGTCGTTGCAGGACGAGACGGGATACATCGTTTTGTCCGGGTACGTCATGGCGTTGATAAACGTGTGGAGCGAACCCTTCACAAGCTGCATGAAGGGATCACGGGACGGATATTTTTCCGAACCGCAGAGAACGGTGTGTTCTATGATGTGCGGCGTTCCCTTGCTGTCCTCGGGCGGCGTGGCAAAGGCGATACAGAACAGTTTGTTCGTATCGTCGCAGGGGAGAAGACACACCCGGGCGCCGCTCATTTTATGTCTGAGGATATATCCGTCAAAGCCCAGGTCTTCGATAAATTCGCTTTTTACAAGTTCGTACGTATCCGGGATCGTAAAACTCATTTTATGAAAACTTCCTTTCGGTGCTGTGAAACAGCAAAAGTCCCGTTTGCCGGGACTTTTGTCTCAGTTCAGGTTTCAGGGGTATCTTCGGAGAACATCATCCGCAGGACTCCCGCGGCGTCCATGTTCCGGATCCCTTCCGGGTCGGAGAGCGTCTCCCCGTTCCAGCTCATGGAGGACGACTCCGGTATATAGTCGTAAGACGCGGAGCAATCGGGGTATCTTGAGTACCACTCCGGGCAGTAGCGGCTCATGTACTGTTCCGCAAGCTCCACCGCCTCGGAGGACGATCCGTCCGCAAGGCGCGTACCCTTGATGACAACACCGGGGGGAGTGGAATTGATGAGAACGACACTGCCGTCGGCGCACTCTCCGATGACGATCCAGGCGTGGCCCGTCATTGACATCACGTCTCCGGGGTAATGCTTCGTGATCTCAGCGGCAGGGGTGTAGACGCCAAACCCCATTTCGGCGTACTTCCCGGCGGTCTCGGTCGATTTGAACACGTACCCTGTCCCGACTCCGTCCTCTTTTTCCATTACGTTATACACGACCCAACCCACGTAGCCGGTACAGTCGAGGCCGTCGTGGATCTGATACTCCGTCTGCTCATAGTCGTAGTTTTCGTCCTGCTCCAGGAAATACTCGCGCCACCTGGGGCTCACGCCGATACGCATGGCGTCCTCTCCGGCGCCGGTGTCTTCTTCGTTCCAGCCGCCTCCCCAGACGTACATGGTGGAGCCGAGAGGCTCCCGGGCGATCTTCAGAAGTCCGAGTAACGTGTTTTCTTCCACATGGTCGTCCTCCGTAACGGTATCTTCGGTCACAGGTTCAGTATACGTCCCGGTCTGCGGGTTTGTCACAACGGGATCACCTGTCGCGTTTTCCGCGGTTGCGGACGTCGGAACTGCCGTCTTATTGTTGTGTCCGATGAAAAATGCGACCACCGCCGCAGCGGCGAGGATCACGACGACGATCACGGAAATGACGACCGCTTTGTCTTTCGTTCTCGCGGGAAGCTTCCGTCCTCTGTTTCTTTCGTTTCCGTTCAATTTATTGCTCCTGTTTAAGATTATTGAGTAAGTTCAGCCGTCAGTTTACAGAAATCGGCGGCGGAGAGTTTTTCTCCTCTCACGTCCTCTCTGAAGCCCAGGGCGGAAAGAGCCGACCGGATCTTTTCCTTCCCGTAAACGGACGATAAAGCGTTGACGAGCGTCTTCCTGCGCTGCGCGAAGGACGCGGATATGACTTCGGTCACGGATCTGAAAAACGATTCGCATTCCGGGTCACCCGGGGGACATCCGTCGAATATTTCTTTTATACCGCCGTGGGGGACGATCCCGATAACGCTTGACGTGACCTTCGGCGGCGGATAAAAAGATCCCGGAGATACCGTAAAGTATTTCCTTACGCTGGCCTTCAGAGCCACGGCCGCCGTAATGGCGCCGTAGTCTGACGATCCCGCGGCGGCGCAAAGGCGGTTCGCCACTTCGGTCTGTATCATGACGGTGATCGACGCCAGCGGGACTCGACCGCACGGGGGAAAAGAATCGAGGATCTTCATTATCACCGGCGAGGTGATGTAGTAAGGAAGGTTGGCGCAGACGGATACCGATCCGCCCGCGGCGAGAATATCCGAAAAGCTCTCTGAAATGAGCTGCGGAAAATCGAGCTTCATAAAGTCTTCGCAGACGAGCTCGACGTTTTCGTGATCCGCAAAAGTCTCGGTGAAAAGGTCAGCCAGTCCGCGATCGATCTCCACCGCGACCACCAGGTCGTAAAAGTCCGCCAGTCGCGCCGTCAGCGCGCCGACTCCGGGGCCGATCTCGAGCACCCCGAGAGGCGCGTCGCCGCTGGCGGCACGCGCAGCTTCGTAAGACCGCTCGGCGATCATTAGCGGCACGGAGGGGTTGATAAGGAAATTCTGTCCCAGCGCCTTTCTCGGCGAAAGTGAGCGGGACTCGAGCAGCCTTTTTACTTCAGAGGGAGAACAGAGATCCATTGTGGCCCTCCATTACGTCGGGATGAAAGTCAAAAGACGATCCTCTCGGAAATGTACGCTGTGAGCTCAGAGATCGGGATCCTGACCTGTTCCATGGAGTCCCTCTCGCGGACGGTCACGCATCCGTCTTCCTGAGATTCAAAGTCATAAGTCACGCAGAACGGCGTTCCGATCTCGTCCTGTCTGCGGTATCTCTTACCGATGGAGCCGGTCTCGTCGAAATCGACGGCGAAAGAGCGGGCAAGATCATTATAGACCTTTTCCGCCTCTTCGGAGAGCTTCTTCGAAAGAGGAAGTACCGCCGCCTTGTAAGGAGCGAGAGCGGGATGAAGATGGAGCACCACTCTGGTGTCGTTCTTCTCCGCGTCGAGGACTTCCTCGTCGTAGGCGTCGATCAGAAACGCCAGGGCGACGCGGTCCGCGCCGAGAGACGGCTCGATAACGTAGGGGATAAACTTCTCGTTGGTCTCGGGGTCGAAATAATCCATGGGCTCGCCGCTCTCTGCCTGGTGCGCTTTCAGGTCGTAGTCCGTCCTGTCCGCGATGCCCCAGAGCTCGCCCCATCCGAACGGGAACATGAATTCGATATCGGTAGTGGCGTTGGAATAGTGGCTGAGTTCCTCTTTTTCGTGGTCGCGGAGGCGAAGGTTCTCCTCTTTGATCCCGAGGGACAGAAGGAAGTTTCTGCAGTAGTTTCTCCAGAACGAGAACCATTCAAGATCCTCTCCGGGCTTGCAGAAGAACTCGAGCTCCATCTGCTCGAACTCTCTCGTTCTGAACGTGAAGTTACCGGGAGTGATCTCGTTGCGGAAGCTCTTGCCGATCTGGCAAACTCCGAAGGGGATCTTACGCCTTGTGGAGCGCTGGACGTTCTTGAAGTTGACGAAAATGCCCTGCGCGGTCTCGGGACGGAGATACAGCTCCGTGGTGGAGTCTTCCGTGACTCCCTGGAAGGTCTTGAACATCATGTTGAACTTGCGGATTTCGGTAAAGTCGCATTTTCCGCATCCGGGGCACGGGATATTGTGCTCTTTTATGTATTCGGTCATCTGCTCGTTGGTGAGCGCCTCGACGACCATCTGAATGCCGTTCTTCTCGTTCCAGTCCTCGATGATCTTGTCGGCTCTGTGGCGCATCTTGCACGCCTTGCAGTCGATGAGAGGATCGTTGAAGTTGACCACGTGGCCGCTGGCGACCCAGGTCCTGGGGTTCATGAGGATGGCGGAGTCAAGGCCCACGTTGTATTTGCACTGGTTGACGAATTTCGCCCACCAGGCGCGTTTCACGTTGTTCTTGAACTCCACTCCGAGAGGGCCGTAGTCCCAGGAGTTCGCCAGTCCGCCGTAGATCTCGCTGCCCGCGAACACGAATCCTCTGTTCTTGCAAAGGGCGACGATCTTATCCATTGTTTTCTCTGTGTTGTTCATTTTATATCTCCAGTCGTATTGTTATCTGTATTTTCTGTAGTCCTCGATCGCCGTCTTGTACGACGGGGCGTAATATCCGATCTCGGCGCCGCCTGTGGAGACGTAGTTGCCGGGATAGCATACCACGTTCACCTTGAATAATTTGATCGCCTTTATCAGCTCGTAGATCTTATCCACGTCATCCGGCTTGAAATCCGTCGCCATGGACGGCTTGTATTCCAGAGGATCGTCCGAGGCGTAGGGAGTCGAGGCGGTAAGCTTTTTGATCTTCCCTTTGATCTCGTCTTTCGGAGTGTCGGCAAATTTTCTAAGATAGTACTCCACGGTGGAAGTCACGTATCTGCACTTCAGTTTGACGTCGTCGATACTGCATTCGCGGAGGTTCGCCACCGCCGTCAGGGTGTCGCCGGACAGGTCGCGGCTTCCGACATAAACGACGTATTCCGGCGTGGGCATTTTCTCGATGGGGAGAGTGTCCTTGCCGTCCTTGTCTTTTTCGTCAGTCTCGTCGCCGTCGTCTTTCTTCTCGAATTCCTCCTTGGAGAAGTTCGAGTCCGTCATGTAATACTCGCCGAAGGAGCATATTCCCGTCTCGATATTGACGGTGGTCATGCCGAGGGTTTTTATCACGTCCTCCAGCGTGTATCCGTCAAGGACGAAATGATAGTCAACGTCGATCCCGGTCATGCCTTTGACGTATTGCTTGACCGTGTTGATGCCGTACAATCCGTAGACGTCGCCCATGGCGAGAGCGCCTGCGGGGGTGTAAAGACGCGTTTCGGGGGAGATGTAACAGATAAAGTATTCACCCGCCTCCTTGTCGACTTTAACAAGGACGGCAGACGTCGCCCTGACCCTTCCGGAGTATTTTTTCAGCATACCGACGGAAGACTTCGCATTCTTTATCCCAGTGGTGATCTCCATTACGGTGCTGTCGTCCGGCGCGTACGATTTGTTCTCCGGATCGAAATCCGTAATGAGGATCAGGAAGGAATACGACTTCCCCTCGATGGAAGCGTACGCGTCGGGAGGAGTCTCGCCGTTACCGGAGCCGTCCTCGGCTCCCGGGTTGTTCTTACCCTCGTTTTTGTCCATGATATCGTCGACGATACCGGAAATGAAGTTCGTCGCGAAATATCCTATGATGCCAAACAGCAGGATAAACGCAATGAACGTCACGAGAAATTTTCTGAATGAAGCCATATTAACCTCCATTCTGCCGGAAACCGGCCGGTCTGATCATCCCGGGTCCCTTTTGGAGAAGGGACAGCCGCAGTAGTTCTGTCTGTATAGTCCGTATTGCTTTGAAAGCTCTACGGAGCGTGCGTAGCCGTTATTTTTTTTGAAATCCGACGGGAGGAACCGCACTCCGTATTCATCCCCGAAGGAAGAGCCGAGTCCGTTGATCCTCACGGGATCCTTATACGGACTGACGGACAGCGTTGTGCAAAAATAATCGTATCCGCCGGACGAGGCGACCCGCGCGGTCTCCTCAAGGCGCTGCCCGTAGCACAGCGTGCATCTTTCCCCGCCCTCGTGATCGTCGCTCAGTTCGCCGCATCTTTCGAGAAAAGAGCCGTGATCCCACCCCGGAGAAATGATGCCGATACGACCTCCGTAGACCTCCGATAAGAACCTCTCAAGTTCGCGGAGGCGGAATTCATATTCCTCATAGGGGGCGATGTTCGGGTTGAAGAAGAAAACCGTGATATCGAAATATTTATCAAGGTATTCCAGCACCGCAGAGGAACAGGGGGCGCAGCAGGCGTGAAGAAGCAGGGACGGCCGATCGCCGGAACGGGCAAGTTCAGCGGTGATAGAGTCGCACATTTTGCCGTAATTTGGTCTGTTCATCGGGTCTCGGGCTCCGTCTCGTCTTATTTTTGGCACTTTGGAGTTATTTTACCATAAAAATATTGAAAAATCAAGAGAACGGCGCATTTATGGCGCCGTTCTCCCGATTTTGGTCAAAAGTGTTGAAAAATTTGCTCTCTTCAGGCAAAAAGTCTTATTTTCCGAGCAAACGAAGGACGTTCTCCTTGGGAACGGCTCCCAGTGACTTATTTATCACCTGCCCGTTTTCAAGGACAATGAGCGTCGGAATGGACATAACGCCGTATTTCATCGCCAGCTCCGGCTCCTCGTCCACGTTCACCTTACCGACCTTGACGTCGGTCAATTCTTCGGCTATCTCGTCGACGACGGGGCTCATCATGCGGCAGGGGCCGCACCAGGGCGCCCAGAAATCGATGAGGACCTTTCCCTCCGCCTTCAGTGCTTCATTCTCAAAATTGTCTTTCGTTAATGTCAGGATCGCCATTTTTTTATCCTCCTTTTTTTACCGGCGTGTCGCCGGAAATCCTTTCGCAAGCTATTTTTTCTTGAACCGGTCGATCTCGACCGTCCTTTTCATCCCGTTGAAGGTGATCTCCGCCATGACGGGCGTTCCTTCACCGTCAACGGAAAGCAAGATCTCCGCGCCTCGGAAGTTAAAAGTATACTGCGTACCGTGTTCGGTCTTTTCCGCAGCCGCCGAGTCCGGGACGGGATACGCGAGTATATCGAAAACGAGATCTGCCCCGCGGGCCGCGTCTTCGGTCAGAGGGACGGACACGGAATCAGAAAAGATCACGGATCCGGCGGACGACCGGGAAAACGTCACGCTTTGAAGCTCTGCGGGAGACGTGATACGGGCTTCCGTCACGTCGCTCCGACGGGTCACGTCCATTATCAGCGTTCCCTTTCCGTCTTCTCTTTTGACCGCAAGGACAAAGTCGGCGTCGCCGGTGTAAAGCGGAACTGTCTTCGCTTTTCCGCAAGACGAGACGGCCACCGACAAAACCGCAAAACACAGTACCGCAGAAAGCAGTTTTTTCATCTCGCATCACCTTTCATGATTTCTCAAGTCCATTTTATGAAAGGGGTGCGTTCCGTATTACCGCGGCTCAGCTCTCTTCGAGCTTCTGACGCAGATACTGGCCCGTGTAGGATCTCTCACACTTTACAACTTCCTCGGGGGTGCCGCAGACGATGACCTGTCCGCCGCCGTCGCCGCCTTCCGGTCCGAGATCGATGATGTGATCGGCGGTCTTTATCACGTCGAGATTGTGTTCTATGACGATAACGGTGTTCCCTCCCTCGACAAGACGGTCGAGGACCGCCAGCAGCTTTTCCACGTCCGCGGAATGGAGTCCCGGGGTGGGCTCGTCGAGGATATAGACCGTTTTGCCCGTGGAGCGTTTCGACAATTCCGTGGAGAGTTTCACTCTCTGCGCCTCGCCGCCGGACAGCGTGGTAGATGACTGGCCTATTTTGATGTATCCGAGTCCCACGTCGCAGAGCAGCTTCAGCCGGGAGGCGATCTTAGGTACGTCGGCAAAGAACGACGCGCCTTCCTCGCAGGTCATCTCGAGTACGTCCGAGATGTTCTTTCCCTTGAATTTCACTTCGAGGGTGTCCTTGTTGTATCTCTTGCCCCTGCAAACGTCGCAGGTGACGTAGACGTCCGGCAGGAAGTGCATCTCGATCTTTTTGACGCCGTCGCCCTCGCACGCCTCGCATCTGCCTCCTTTGACGTTGAAGCTGAAACGGCCGCTCGTGTATCCCCTGAGCTTCGCGCCGGGAGTCTTTGCAAAAAGATTCCGGATATCGGTGAAAAGGCCTGTGTACGTCGCCGGATTCGACCGAGGAGTCCTTCCGATGGGGCTCTGGTCGATCGCTATGACTTTATCGAGGTATTCCGTACCCTCGATCCGGGTATGCTTGCCGGGATAGGTTATGGCGCGGTTGAGAGTCGATGCAAGGCTGTTATAGAGTATCGAATTGATGAGAGACGATTTT
>JAFWWR010000143.1 GCA_017518025.1 Clostridia bacterium | reverse complement strand
CCCGATGAGGTGGACGTGTGGGCTGACTGCGGCATGACCGCGCCCATGGCGCCGAAAACGGAACTCAGCCAGGATCCCGGGATCCTCATCCCGTTCCTCGACAAAGCGGCCGGGAGAGGGGTCAAGCTGATCGCCAATTACGACGGGCTCGGATACCGCGGAATGCACTCCATGGGAGCGGCGGAATACGAAAGACAGCTTCGCAGGATCGTGGACGTGATCGGGGATCATCCGGGACTCTACGGCTTCTGTGTGGGCGACGAACCCCGCCTTCCCGAACATATGGAGGCGATGAAGGAATGCGTCGTCGTCAACAAAAAAGTGGCTCCGCACCTGACCCCCTTCATCAACTACCGCGGCTCCACCATCGACTTCGACCCCGAGCAGCTGGGCGGGCGCGACCCCGCGGGCTGGTTCAGGTACGTAGCGGACGAGAGCGGCTGCCGCGAGTTCTGCTTCGACGATTACAGCCAGACCATCAACGACGGCGGCGGCAAGACCATGTTCCTCGACGGGACCAAGAGGATGGTCGAGGCGGCTGAAGCGGCGGGATGCGAGTGTTGGGAGTGCCTGCTTTCCTCCGCGCATCACGTTTTCCGCAAGCAGAACGAGGAGCGCCTGATGTGGCAGATCCACGCCGCCGCTATGATGGGCGTCAAGGGAATCCAGTGGTTCCGTTTCTACGACAGAGAAGATGCCAACGAGCTTATGTTTTCGCCCGTTGACGAGTTCGGCAACAAGACGGAGACCTACTACGCCATGATGCGCGCCCAGAGGCGTTTCAACAGACACTACGGCGAGATGTTCATGCGCGCGAAGCGCCTCGGGACCTACATGCTGAAGAGCGACCGCGGCGTCTATCCGGAATTCCGTCCGGGCGATCACGAGTTCATCAAGTCCCTCACCGCGGACGACGAGACCATGGTCACGTTCCTTGAGGACACGGACGGGTCCGAGTACATGTGCCTGTTCCACATGATCACCGAGTGGTACGGCTCCGTGAAGATCATCTACGACGCCTCGAAGTGCCGGGTCCTCTGCGCCAGAGACAACGGCAAGGATATCGCGGAGAGCGAGTACAAGGAAGGCGACAACGACATTGAAGCGGTCATCCTTCCCGGCGCCATGGTCATGTTCAAGATCGAAAAGAGATAAAGAAAAAGAGTTTTCGGCACACGCCGAAAACTCTTTTTTTTCAGGAACGGGAAGATCCCGCGCCGCCGTGAAGCGACGCGGGACCTTTTTATTTTTGCTTCAGATACCATCTCGCCGAGAGCTTCATTTCGTCTCCGTGATAGATGATGAAATAGTACCGCTCCGAGGAGAGGTTCCCCTCCTCATCCTCAACGCTCAGGAACAGATCCGCTCCGTTCTCAATACGGTAGTGACCGGATTCGACGTGCTTCCCGAGACTGTCGGTCCAGGTCCGCGTGAACACTCCGGAACCGTCGAACGTCAGAACTTCGCTGTCTTCCTTGCACGCCCAGTTTCCCTTCAGGACGTCGCTGTTGTCGCGTCTGGTGATCACCGCGAGAGTGACTGCGGCGGCGATGATGATCAAAATGACGAGGACCTTCGACGGTTTCACGAAAACTCCGATCCACGCGGAAGGGAAAGCTTATCCGCGTTCTTTGATGTATTTGTCGATGGAGGCGGCGGCGGTCTTGCCCGCGCCCATGGCGAGGATAACGGTGGCGGCGCCGGTGACGGCGTCTCCGCCCGCCCACACCGCGGTGCGGGTGGTCTCCCCTTCGTCGTTCGTTATGATCCCGCCCCACTTTTCCGTTTCGAGGCCGCCGGTGGTGGACTTGATCAGCGGATTCGGGGACGTACCGATGGCCATGATGACCGCGTCCACGTCGATGACGAACTCGGACCCTTCGATCACCACGGGACGCCGCCTGCCGGACGCGTCGGGCTCGCCGAGCTCCATCTTAACGCACTTGATCCCGCCGACGAACATATTCTCCGACTCGAGGATCTCCACGGGGTTGGTGAGCAGGCGGAAGATGATCCCTTCCTCCTTGGCGTGCTCCACCTCCTCGGCTCTCGCCGGAAGCTCGTTTTCGGAACGTCTGTAGACGATATAGACCTCCTCGGCGCCGAGCCGCTTCGCGCAGCGGGCCGCGTCCATGGCCACGTTTCCGCCGCCGACGACGGCGACTCTGCGGGGATGCATGACGGGGGTGTCTCCGTCGCCTTTGTACGCCTTCATCAGATTGATGCGCGTCAGGAATTCGTTGGCGGAGAACACGCCGTTCAGGTTCTCGCCGGGGATGCCCATGAACCGGGGCAGTCCGGCGCCGGTGCCGATGAACACCGCCTCGAATCCGTCGTCAAAGAGGTCGTCCACGGACAGAGTCCGCCCGACCACGGTGTTGGTCTCAAACGTGACCCCGAGTTCCTCCATCTGCCCGATCTCCTCCGCCACGATGGCCTTGGGGAGACGGAATTCGGGAATGCCGTACACCAGCACGCCGCCGGGGGTGTGGAGGGCCTCGAACACCGTCACGGAGTAACCGAGCTTGCCGAGCGCGCCGGCGCAGGTCAGCCCCGCGGGGCCGGAACCCACTACGGCGACTTTGTGGCCGTTCGGCTCGGGTTTCTCAGCCGCACCGGAGCCGTTCTTTCTGTGGTAGTCCGCCACAAATCTCTCGAGTCTGCCGATGCCGACGGGCTCGCCCTTGATGCCGCGGACGCATTTCGACTCGCACTGGGTCTCCTGGGGGCACACGCGCCCGCAGACGGCGGGCAGGGAACTGGACTTTGAGATCACGCCGTAGGCGCCCTCGTAGTCGCCCTCCGCCGTTTTCTTTATGAACGCGGGGATGTCGATGCTCACGGGACAGCCGGTGACGCAGGGGCTGTTCTTGCAGTTGAGGCACCGCGCCGCCTCGTCAAGCGCCATCGCCTCGGTGTAGCCGAGAGCCACCTCGCTGAAATTCTTATTCCTGACGTCCGGCGCCTGGGAGGGCATTTCGTTCTTCGTGTTTCTCATGTTAGGCATTTGCATTTCCTCCCTTCAGCAGCCGGCATGTTTCTTCCCTGGCGTGTTTTTCGAAATCCCTGTAAACGGACGAGCGCTTCATTGCCTCGTCGAAGTCCACCTTGTGACCGTCGAAGTCCGGACCGTCCACGCAGGCGAATTTCATCTTGCCGTCCACGGTGAGGCGGCAGCCGCCGCACATGCCGGTCCCGTCGATCATGATGGGGTTCATGCTGACCACGGTGGGTATACCGTACTCCGCCGTCAGCTTGCAGACGAATTTCATCATGATCAGCGGCCCGATGGCGATGACGCGATCGTACTTCTCGCCGCTCTCGATCAGCGAGCGCAGGGCGTCGGTGACGAGTCCCTTTTCTCCGTAGCTTCCGTCGTCGGACATGATCTTCATTTTCGTACTGACGGCGCGGAATTCGTCCTCGAGGATCACAAGATCGCGGTTTCTGAAGCCCACCACCGAGTGGACCTCGCATCCCGCGTCGCAGAGCGCCCGCGCCACGGGGAGCGCGATGGCGCACCCCACGCCGCCGCCGACCACGGCGACTTTGCCGAGGCCGTCGATCTCCGTGGGCCTGCCGAGAGGCCCCACGAAATCGTGGATGAAGTCGCCCTCGCCGAGGGCGTTGAGTTTTTCGGTCGTCGCGCCGACGATCTGGAAGATGATATCCACCGTGCCCGCGTCTCTGTCGTAACCCGCCACGGTCAGGGGGATCCTCTCGCCGTCCTCGTTCACGCGGAGGATGATGAACTGCCCCGCCTGCGCCTTTGCGGCTACCCGGGGCGCCGAGACCTTCATGAAGGTGACGGTGGGATTGAGTTCTCTTTTTTCTACTATCCTGAACATTTCGTTTTCTCCCGTATGTATTACGAAAAAGTATTTTATCACAAAGGTTTTGTTTTGTAAAGCGTCAGACCGCGCGAGCCAGCAGATACCAGCGTTCCGCGTCCTCCGCGGGGGCGGTGAGATCGCAGTCCCCGAAGACCGCCAGCGGCAGGAGAGACGCCTCCGCCAGCGCCGTCTTCAGCGTGCGGAGGGAATAGCCCCTCTCCTTTGTCATCCCGTCGCGCCTCGACCACAGGCCGCCGTCCGTTTTTTCGAACACCGACACGGAGAAGGCGGTGACGCACCGTCTCACGTCGGTTCTGTTCCGCCACACGCAGACGGCGCCGTCCTCCTCGATGACGAAGGTGTTGCCGCCGTAGATCTCGCGGATCTTATAGGGCGTGTTCACGTCGAACAGGAACAGACCGCCCTTGCGGAGGGCGCCCCTGACGGAGCGGAAGCATTCCGCCACGTCGGAAAGGGTCAGAAGATGGTTTATCCCGTCCATGGTGCAGACCGCCGCGTCGTATTTTTTCGGAGTCTTAAAGTGGCGCATGTCGCCGTTCTTGAACGATACGTTCCCGAGGCCGAGTTTTTTCGCTCTTTCCCGGGCGGCGTCGAGCATTCCCTCCGATATATCGATCCCCGTCACGTCGTACCCGAGCATAGAGAGCTCCGTCGTCAAGGGTCCCGAGCCGCAGCCGAGATCCAGCACGCGCCGCACCTCGCCGGAGCCGTACTCCTCAAAGCACGTCTCGACGAAGTCCGCCAGATCTCCGTAGTCCACGTTTGAGTTGAGCTTGTCGTACACCCCCGAGAGGGCGTCGTAGCAGGATCCGTCCATGAGTCCTCCTCCGCGGGAGCCGTCATTCCTGACCGGCGTCCGGCAGGGAGACCCCCGCCTCATCCAGCCGGTCGAGTATCTTTTTGTAGCCGCCGCCTCCGTACTTGATGCACCGGTTGACCCGGCTGATGG
>JAFWWR010000142.1 GCA_017518025.1 Clostridia bacterium | reverse complement strand
TTTCCCGGCGTTTCCAGGGGAACTCCGCCGACGATGACAACGCGGTCGCCCTCGGACACGATATCGATCTGCTTCGCGCAGTCGATGGCGTGGACGAACAGCTTGTCGAAATCGGTCTGATTCCGCGCCAGTACGGGGTAGACGCCCCAGGACAGAGAGAGCTGATGGAACGTCTTCTGATCGGGGGTCGCCGCCACGATGGGTGTCGACGGTCTGAACTTCGACATTCTGCGGGCGCTCCTGCCGGTCATGGTCAGCGCTATGATGGCGTCGGCCCCGAGGTCCCGTGCGGTGGTGCACGCCGCGTCGCACATGGCGTTGGTGATGTCCTCGGAATCCATGAAGTAGCTCTCCTCGAAGCCCTTGCGGCCGAACACGTCCCGCTCCGCCTGCTCCGCCACTTTCGCCATGACCTCGATGGCGCGCAGAGGATAGCGCCCCACGGCGGTCTCGCCGGACAGCATCAAGGCGGAGGTGCCGTCGAACACCGCGTTCGCCACGTCGGTGATCTCGGCTCTGGTGGGATTCGGGTGGTCTATCATGGACTCAAGCATCTGCGTGGCGGTGATGACCATCTTTCCGGAGCGGTAGCACTCCTTGATGAACCGCTTCTGCAGGCCGGGAAGCCGCTCGAAGGGGATCTCGACTCCCATGTCGCCCCGGGCGACCATGATGCCGTCCGCCACGGAGAGGATCTCGCTGAAATTCTCCACGCCCTCGCTGTTCTCGATCTTCGCGATGATCCGGATGGCGTGGCCGTCGTTGTAGTCTATGAACTTCCGCATATTGACCACGTCGTCGGCGCGTCTTACGAAGGACGCCGCCACGAAGTCCACGTCGTTCTCGATGCCGAACAGGAGGTCGTCCTTGTCTCTTTCGCTGAGGTGGGGCATATCGAGGCGCACGTTGGGCACGTTCACGCCCTTGCCGTTTTTGATGACGCCGCCCTCGGTCACGCGGCAGACGATCTCTCGGTCGGTGCACTTTTCGACGAGAAGTTCGATGTTTCCGTCGTCAAGCAGGATCCGCGCGCCCGGTTTGATCTGCGACGGAAGCTCGGCGTAGCTTACGTGGGCGCGGGTCGCGTTTCCCTCCGTTTCCTCCGCGGTCAGCGTGAAAAGAGAGTCTTCCTCCAGCACGGCGGAGCCGCCGGCGAAGGTGCCGAGACGGATCTCGGGCCCCTTTGTGTCCAGCATTATCGCTACGGGCGCGCCGAGCTTTTCTCTCACGGCTTTGACTCTGTCGATGGTCTTTCTGTGCTCCTCGTGAGTCCCGTGGGAGAAGTTGATCCTCGCCACGTTCATTCCCGCGCGGATCATCTCCTCGATGGTCGCCTCGTCGGAGGAAGCGGGGCCCAGCGTGCAGACTATTTTCGTTTTCAGCATTTATTATGTTCCTTTCCGGTCGGTTTTTGCTTCCGTTTTTTGCCTCTAATATTGTAATATCGCCGCGCCGGGTTTTCAATGGGAAAAGTCAACAAAAAAGCTCGAGGCGGTAAACTGACAATTATGTAAGTCAAAAAATGATTATTATACTGCGTCAGCTATTCTCGTATTACAAACCTTTTATCCCGTCATCCACGGGTTTTTGCACTTTTTCTTTTCTAGAAGAGAAAGCCTGCACTGAAAGAGAAACAGGCAAGGGGGCGAAAAAACCCTTCGTTCCCTCGGACGAACCGCCGGCAAGTCATTCACCAACGCGGCGTCTCTACTCTACCCTCCAGGGGGAGGGCCTTTTCTCGCTCACCCGATTTTTCTTTCAAACGCTCTCCGATAATGAACCCGCGATGATGGGAGAGACAGATGTTTACAACTGACCCTTTTAGTATTCGGGCAGATCGCGGGATGGGAGAGTTTGATC
>JAFWWR010000141.1 GCA_017518025.1 Clostridia bacterium | reverse complement strand
TGGTGGGCATCCTCCCCTCCGCCCTACGGGCTCCAGCTCGGATGCCCACCATATGCGATACCATACCAATCATTTTTTCTTTTTTGAACAAAATGGTTCATATCAATTGACATCACAGATATTTCATAAATACCCTTTTTTTGTACATTTCGCCCCATACTCTTCCCGGCGTTCGGGCCGGTCGAAAAACAAGCGAAGGAAGTTTCAAAAAGTTAAGTCCGGGTCATTGACCGCGGCGCCGAATAGTGATATAATAGTATGGATTATTTTGTGCACGTCTTTCCCTCCGGGCCCGACCGGCGGGATGACATACCATGGAGAAAGGAACATCCCGAGAATGAAGTTTAAAGAATTGTCTCCGAAGCCCGATTTTTCCGAGATCCAGCCGGAAATACTGGAATTCTGGAAAAATGACAGCACCTTTGAAAAATCGGTCAGTCAGCCGGACAAGGGCGAGATCGTATTTTACGACGGCCCTCCGTTCCCCACGGGCAAACCGCACCACGGAACGGTACTGGTCTCCTTTATAAAGGACATGATCTCCCGTTACTGGACCATGAAGGGTTACAGCGTCCCCAGAGTATGGGGATGGGACTGCCACGGACTGCCTATCGAGAATCAGGCGGAGGTCCAGCTGGGTATCGACGATAAAAACGATATTGAAAAGAAGATCGGCATCGGCACCTTCAACGACAAGTGCTTCGAGATCGTCTCGAATAACAACGAGGCGTGGAAGGAATACGTCGAACAGATGGCCAGATGGGTGGACTACGACGGAGCGTACAAGACCATGAACCGCGATTTCATGGAGAGCGTCATGTGGGCGTTCAAGACCTGCTACGACAAGGGACTCATCTACCGCGATTACAGAGTCACTCCGTACTGCACCCACTGCGAGACTTCCCTCTCCATCTCCGACACGAGGGAGTCGGACTCCACAAGGCCCCGCCAGGACAGATGGCTCATCGCCAAGTTCCGCACGGATCTCCTCGAGGCGGGCAAGCCCGTGTTCTTCCTTGCGTGGACCACGACCCCGTGGACTCTGCCGTCCAATCTGTGCCTCGCCGTGGGCGAAAATCTCGACTACGCATTTGTAGATGTAGGCGAGGAGATATTCGTCGCCTGCCGCGAGACGCTCAAAAACTTTGAAAAGGTGTTCGGCGCGGAGCCGGTCATCGTAAAAGAATGCAAAGGCGCCGAACTTCTCGGCTTAACGTACGAACCGCTGTTCCCCTACTTTGCGGACAAGAAAGAGGAAGGCGCGTTCCGCGTGGTTTCCGCGGATTACGTGGGAGCCGAGGAAGGCGTGGGCATCGTCCACACCGCTCCGGCGTTCGGCGAGGACGACTACTGGACCTGCAAGAACAACAATATACCGCTGGTGAACCCCGTGGATTCCAAGGGCCGCTTCACCGAGGAGATAACCGACTTCTACCCCGTCCAGGAAGACAAAAACGTGATCGAGATGAACCCGATCATCATCCGCTTCCTGTACGAGAACGGCAAGGCCGTGGCGGACGGGACCATCGTCCACAACTACCCTCACTGCTGGCGCTGCAAGAGACCGCTCATCTACAAGGCGATGGACGCGTACTACTTCAACGTGGGCAAGATCAAGGACCGTCTCATCGAGCACAACGAGAAGATCAACTGGCTGCCGGAGACCGTGAAGCACGGCAGATTCGGCAACTGGCTCGCCGGCGCCCGCGACTGGAACATCTCCCGCAACAGATACTGGAGCACGCCGATCCCGATATGGATCTGCGACAAGTGCGGCAAGCACACGGTGCTCGGCAGCATCGACGAGATCGAGAAGGCGAGCGGAGTGCGCCCCGACAACCTGCACAGACAGTTCATGGATCAGATCACCTTCACCTGCCCCGACTGCGGCGGCAAAATGGTGAGAGTGCCCGAGGTACTGGACTGCTGGTTCGAAAGCGGAAGCGTTCCCTTCGCGTCAAAGCATTATCCGTTTGAAAACAAAGAGTGGTTCGAGGAGCATTTCCCCTCCGACTTCGTCGTGGAATACACGGGGCAGATCAGATGCTGGTTCTACTACCTGCACGTCCTCGCAACCGCACTGTTCGACAGACCGGCGTTCAAGAACTGCGTGGTCCACGGGACGATACTGTCGAAGGACGGCAAGAAGCTGTCAAAATCCTCGAAGAACTACACCGACCCCATGGAGCTGATGAAAAAGTTCGGCACGGACGCCTTCCGTCTGTACCTCTATCAGAGCAGCGCCATGCTCATCGGCGACCTTCAGTTCGACGAGAGCGGGATCCTCGACGCGTATCAGCAGATAATCCTGCCGCTCTGGAACGCCTGCAACTTCTTCATCTCCTACGCTAATATCGACAACTTTGCGCCGGAGACCGTGAAGGAGCCGGAGAGCGACAACCAGCTCGACCGCTGGATCCTGGCGAAGCTCTGGTCCGTCACCGACACCATTACCGAGAATATGGACGCGTACTCCGTCAACCGCTATGTTGAAAATCTCATCTCTCTGGTGGACGGTCTGACCAACTGGTATATCAGAAGATCCAGAAGGAGATTCTGGTCTTCCGAATTCACCTCAGACAAGAAAAACGCGTACGAGACTTTGTACTACGTCCTCGTGAACACGACGAAGCTGTTCGCTCCGGTGGCGCCCATCGTAGCCGAAAAGCTCTATAAGATCCTCACCGGCGGCGAGTCCGTCCACCTGACGGAGTGGCCCGTGATCCCGGAGAAATACAGAGACGACGATCTTGCGCGGGACATCGACCTCGTGCAGGATATCATCACCCTCGCCCGTTCAATCAGGCAGAAGAACAGAGTCAAGAACCGCCAGCCGCTGAGAGAGCTGAAGATCGCTCTGTCCGATCCGGATGACGCCGTAAGGGTCGCCTCCTATACGGACGTTATTGCGGAAGAACTGAACGTCAAGAAAGCCGTGATGCTCAGCGACGTCGGCGACATCGCCACAGTCCATTACGACCCGAATTTCAACGAGATAAGGGCTCTCTACCCCGACAGGATCCCGGACGTCATCAAGGCGATCAAGACGGGCAAATTCAAGCTCAGGGGCGACGTGGCCGAAGTGGAGATCAACGGAAAAACGGAAGAGCTCTCGTCAGACGTGATCCTGGTCAAGTACAACGCCCGTGACGGAATGTTCGTGGCGAGCGAAGAAGGAATCGTGGTGTCCCTCGACCTCACCGTGGACGACGAGCTGAGACGTGAAGGCATCGCCCGCGAAATCGTCCGCAACATTCAGGACGCAAGAAAGAACGCCGGCCTCGAGATCATGGACCGCATCGTTATCGAGGTCGTGTCCGGCGAGCTTCCCGCGGGATTCGAGAATTACGTGTTTTCCGAAACGCTGAGCTCCGCGGGTAAGGCGGAGAAGCCCATCGCGACGGTGGAGATCGACGAGGACGAGCCGGTAAAGATACTTATTGCGAAAGCGTGACCCTTTATACATGAAACGGAAAGGAGCGCCGGGATATGAGAGAGATCTTCGGTGACCTCATCGGGAACGAAGCGATAAAGCATAATCTCGGCGCGACTATCGCCGACGGGACGTCGTCCCACGCGTACATCATCGAGGGGCCGAGGGGCTCCGGAAAGCGGACTGTCGCACGGCTTGCCGCCGCGGCGCTCTCCTGCGAGAACAGACGAAACGGAGACGCGCCCCTTCCCTGCGGCGGATGCGCCTCCTGCAGAAAGATACTGCGGGGGCTGTCTCCGGACGTGATCACCGTCTCTACCGAGGGAAAAGCGTCGATCGGCGTGAACGAGATACGGGAGCTGAAGGCGGGACTCTACGTCGTCCCCAACGACTCCGATATGCGCGTTTACGTCATAGAGGAAGCGGACAAGATGACCGTCCAGGCGCAGAATTCGCTGCTGATCTCCCTTGAAGAGCCGCCGGAGTTCGTCACGTTCTTCCTGCTCACCGAGGACGCCACGGCACTGCTCGAGACAGTGCGAAGCAGGTCGACGGTACTGAGGACGGAAATACTCGGACGGGACGCCGTTGAGAAATACCTGCTCACCCTTCCGGGCGCGGAGGGAATAAGAAAACGCGACCCCGAAAAGTTCGAGGACGCGCTGAGCGGCTCGCGCGGATCGATAGGTCCGGCGAAGGACATACTGTTCCCGTCTGAATCCGGCAAAAAGGTCAAGGCCGCGGAGAAAAAAGCGATGGAATTCGCGGAGTATCTCATCACCTCCCGGATCGGAGACGCAATCACCTGGGTCCTCTCCGAGATACCCGCAAAAAAAGGTCTCAACGTAGCCAAGGAATTGATCGGATACGTTGCGACCGCGGTGCGGGACCTCACCCTGCTGATGAAAAGCAGGAACGCGCCGGTCTATCTGTTCACGGACAGAGACCGCGCGGCTGAAATGATCGCGTCCGTGCCTCCGGCATACGGGGCGGCGGTCTTCGAAAACGTTACCGTGGCAATGGACAGACTGGAATCCAACGTGTCCGCGAGAGTGTGCTGGTTCGAACTGGTATTCTCCTGCGAGAAGGCCGGGACAAACCGAAACAAATAAACCTGAAAGGTTGAACGATATGGAAGAAAAGGTCAAGAAAAACGCCGAAGAAGAACAGGTGCTTCCCGAAGAGGTCGAGATAATCGGACTGAAATTCAAGGACACCGGAAAAACCTATTATTTCGATCCGAAGAAGATCACGCTGGCAAAAGGCGACGACGCCATCGTGGAGACTGCGAGAGGGCTCGAATACGGTACCGTCAGCATAGGGAACAAGACGGTGAAGTCCTCCGAGATAGTGCCTCCCCTGCGCGCCGTGGTCCGCAAGGCGACGGAAGCCGACAAAAAACAGTATAACACTAACAAGGAACTGGAAAAGGAGGCCATGGTCACCTGCCAGAAGAAGATCGAGGAACATGAGCTCACCATGAAGCTCATCGACGCCGAGTACACCTTCGACCGTTCCAAGCTGATGTTCTATTTCACCGCAGAGGTCAGAGTCGATTTCCGTGAACTGGTGAAGGATCTGGCGTCGGTGTTCCGCACGAGGATCGAGCTGAGGCAGATCGGCATCCGCGACGAGGCCAAAATGCTCGGCGGGATCGGCATCTGCGGCAGGCCTTTCTGCTGCTCGTCGTTCCTGAACGATTTCGCCCAGGTGTCGATCAAAATGGCGAAGGAGCAGAATCTGTCCCTCAATTCCGCAAAGATCTCCGGCACCTGCGGCAGACTCATGTGCTGTCTCAGGTTCGAGCATGAAAACTACGAAAACGAGATCAAGAAAACTCCGAAGAACGACGCCAAGGTCAAAACGCCCGACGGCGAGGGCGTCGTGGTGGAATCAAGTCCCCTCACGGGCTACGTAAAAGTGAAGTTTTCCTCCCCCGGCGGGGACACCGTAAAGTCCTACTATCGTGACGACGTGACCGTCATAAAGCAGAATTCCAAATAATTTTTCAAAATCTCTTTATTTTTTCGGATTTGTATGATACAATATGCTCAGTTCAGGGTAATGGAGGTGTAATTTCATGGCTTACAAGATTTCTGATGAGTGCATCGCTTGCGGTGCCTGCGCAGCTGAGTGTCCCGTATCCTGCATTTCCGAGGGTGACGGCAAGTACGTTATCAATCCCGACGAATGTCTCGAGTGCGGCGCTTGCGCAGACGTTTGTCCCGTTGGCGCTCCCGCAAAGGACTGAGACGGACAAATAACATAATAGTAAAGGCGGAGGAGCTTCATCACGAGGGTACTTCGCTTTTATTATTTGATACGGAGGAACCGCATGGACAACGGTAATGATCGCCTTCCCTTCGACCCCGGGGAGGAACGGATCGACGTAATAAATGAAAACCTCTCTCTTATCAGCAGAAAACGTGGGCTGACCTTCGGAACGGACTCGTACCTCCTTGCCGCTTTCGCGAAAGCGGTCCCGTCGGGACGGGCGGCGGAGCTCGGATGCGGCACGGGCGTCGCTTCCCTTCTTTGCGCTCAAAAAGGCAAGTACTCTTTTGTCACCGCGGCGGAGATCCAGGAAAAATACGCCGATCTCGCCCGCAGAAACGTGGAGCTGAACGGTCTTAAAGATAAGATCGCCGTCGTCCGCGCGGACGTGCGCGATCTCACGGAAAAAGACACCGGAGGACCGTGCGACGCGGTGTTTGCAAATCCGCCCTAT
>JAFWWR010000140.1 GCA_017518025.1 Clostridia bacterium | reverse complement strand
CACCGTGCGTTTCGGCCGGAAAACGGACCCGGCGCTGGCGCGGCGGGTGTCGGAGGTGCTCCGGTTTGGGGGCGGCGTCATCGCCGTCTACAACGAGGACCTGATCATCGATGCCCTTGTCCGGGCGGGATACCCGCCGCGTGAGGCGCGCAAGTTCGCCAACGACGGCTGCTGGGAGGTGCAGATACCCGGGAAAACGTATTTCATGTACTGCCCCTTCGATTCGCTCCGGATACTGCAAAAGGACGTCCTCGAGAGATACCGCGGCACCCGCGGACCCGCTTCGTTCGAGGAATTATACTCCGTTTTCACCGGGGAGCTCCGGAATACGCTCGAAGAGATATTCCGCTCCGTCAGGCGGCGTTTCGAGGACGGCGACAGCGGCTGCGGCACATGGAAGGAGGGGGCGCCCTGTACGGTGGTGTCGCTCTTCGAGGAAGGGTGTATCGACAGGGGACTGTCTTATTTCGAGGGAGGCCCTATGTATAATATCGTCTCCCCGCACATCGGCGGCGCCGCAGACACGGTGAACAGTCTTTACGCGATAAAAAAACTCGTTTTCGACGATAAAAAAGTTACGTTCCCCGAACTTATGGAAACGCTGGACAGCAACTGGGAGGGAGCGGAGGAGGTGCGGCGCTTCGCCGCGAACCGGTACGTTTACTACGGCAACGACAGCGACGAGGTCGACTCGCTCATGGCACGCCTGCTCAGTGATTTCGCCGACGGATGCGACTCGCTGAACGGGCGGTGCGGCTACAGGTTCCCGGCGGGAGTCAGCACCTTCGGACGGCAGCTTTTGTGGGCTCCGAAGAGGGCGGCGACCCCCTTCGGAAGAAAAGCGGGCGACGTGCTGGCCGCCAACTGCTCGCCGACTCCGGGAACGGACGGCGAGGGGGCGACGGCGGTGATACGTTCGTACTGCAAAGCGCCTCTCGTGCGCCTCGCAAGCGGCGCGGCGCTGGATATACGCCTTATGCCGTCCGCCATGGCGGGAGAGGACGGGATCGTCGCGCTCTCGTCCATGATCCGCGGGTTCGTCACGCTGGGCGGGTTCTTCATGCAGATCGACGTGGTGGATCCGGATCTGCTCCGGGCGGCGCAGGAGCATCCCGAAGACTACGGGACGCTGTCGGTACGGGTGTCCGGCTGGAACGCCCGGTTCGTCACCCTTGACCGCTCCTGGCAGGACATGATAATCGAGCAGAATGAGAAGTAAAGCGCATGATATAATAACACACACAAACAGGTTGTTTTACAACCATTTTCAGGAGGAATAAAAAATGACAAACACGGCGAAAATAGGCGAATTCCTGAATGAGGCGAAGGTGTTCTACTTCCTTACCGTCGACGGGGATCAGCCCAAAGGCAGACCCTTCGGGTTCTATCTCGTAGAGGGGGACAGGATCTACTTCGGATGCGGCACCTTCAAGAACGTTTTCAGGCAGCTCACGGCAAATCCGAAGGTGGAGGTGCTGGCTCTGGGCGGAGACCGGTTCCTGCGCTACGACGGCAAAGCGAAGATCGTGAAAGACGCGGCTCTTCTCGAGAAGGTACGCGCCGCAATGCCGGACGTGATGGCGCTGTACGACAAGAACGGCTGGGAAATGGGGCTGTTCTACCTGGAAAACGGTCACGCGGAGATCCGCGGGCTGTTCGACGTGTTCGAGGAATTCGACGTATAAGTGTTATACCGGAAAAACGGCTGAAACAAACGAACCCTTGTTTCAGCCGTTTATTTTCATGTCCGGGCGGACGGGTGCGGGGTCTACCGCACGTCGATCGCAGTCAGTCCGTCAGAGGAGAGAGTCAACCCCAGTTTCT
>JAFWWR010000139.1 GCA_017518025.1 Clostridia bacterium | reverse complement strand
GAGAACTGGGACTACTACGTCCGCGACTTTTCGGTGAAGTACCCCGACCGCCGGCTGGCGGTCCACATCCAGAAGTATCCGTTCGCCACCGTCGAGAGGGTCACCGAGCAAAACGAGACCGCAGCCGCCTACGCGGAGTGCGGGGCCGACGTCTGCCGGCTCGTGCCGAACAGATACGGCGAGCTGGCGAGAAAAGTTACTTACGAGGGTCGCGACTGCGTGGTCTTCGCGGAGGAGACCCGGGAGGGACTTTTGCCCTTCTCCGACGAGTCCCCGAGAAACGCGGACGGACGGCACGTATATACGGACGAGCTGCTCACAGTCATGGCGAAGATCGGGGAAAAACACCTCTCCGGAAAGGAGCCGAACTACGCGGCGCTGTTCGATCCCATGTCATCCTGCGACTCTCAGTACGAGGACTGGATCGCGGAGTACACCGAGGGCGATCTGCCTCGGAAGATCCGAGCGTGCCAGCCGGATCTCATGGGCCTGTACGGCAGGATCAACGAAAAACTCCGTGAGATCCGCGAGGAACTCCGTCCCATTTACGGAGAGCTGCCGACGTCCGTCTTCCACGGCGAGGAGCGGGGCGAATCCGTCCTTCTGGACGGCGAGGGGCACGTTTCCTGCTTCTGCGACTTCGTCGACGGGGGCCGGGACGTGTGCGTGAATCATTTTCTCTGCCTCATGATGCAGCAGGACGACGAAATGCCTGACGACTACCCGTGGCTCGAGGTCCGGGATCCGAGCTCCGGGGAAAGTGGGTCCGTTGTATGATCCGCTCCCTGAAAGTGATCGCAAAGCACTACAGCTTCAATGAAAAAGAACTCGCGGCAATGCCGCTGATCTACAAGCTGATGCTGTTCGGGCGGCCGTACTACTACGGGACCCTGTTCGGGCTGATGGGCGATCATGACAAACTGGAGGAGATGCTCGAATACATCCTCTCCCGGCTCACGTCTCCCGACGAGATCGACTTCAAAAAGGCGCTTGCATAACAAAAAAACGGCTGTCGCAAAGCTTTGCGACAGCCGTTTTTTTCGTCAATCAATGGTCACGTATCCCGAATAATAGGGGTCGGGGTCGTTATTTGGCTCGTCCATGGTCTCGCGGTCGATCTCGCCGAAGTCGGAGAGAGAGTACGAGGTAAGCGTACCCGCGGCGACATTGCTGTCCACGTACAGGTAGAAATAATCGCCGATGTAGAATCCGCGCAGCGTGCCGCAGTCCTCGCCGAGTTCCGACTTCACGGCGACGCCGAACTCCTGTCCGTCCCATGTCACGATGTAATAGATCGAACCGTACAGAGAATTGTCGTCGTAATACCCGTAAGCTCCGAAGCAGATGATACCGCGCTCCGCGTCCGCAAGGATCGCGTGGTGGTCGTGCAGGGCGTCACTGTATTGGGTACCGGGCAGGGAGATCACGGCGATCTCGCTCATCACGCCGTTTTCGTCCTCGGAGAACATGGAAAGCTTCAGAAAGCCGTCGTCGTCCTGACCGAAGCCGAGCATGTATTCGCCGAACCTCTGGAGATAGTCGGAGTGACCCGGGATCTTCAGCTCGTCGATGACACGGGGGTTCGCGGGATCGGACAGGTCAACGTGGAACAGCGGGTCGGTCTCGCGGTAGGTCACGAAGTAGCCGTCGTTCCCCTCGAAGCGGCAGGAGTATATCCTCTCGTCCGGGGCGAGGCCCACGATCGATCCCGTCACGTTCATCGACGGATCGAGGACGTAGAGGTCGTTATTTTCCTCAAAATCCCAGTTGTCTTGCTCATCCAAGCAGTAAAGTCTTCCCGTTTCTTCATCATACCAGTAGTGCATCACGGCGTCGTCCTGTTCGTCTTCCGCGAGATACCGGTCGATTTCTTCCTGACTCAGACCCTCGATCCATCTTTGACCGTTGGTGCTCCTCTGCACGCTCGTTACGACGCGCAGGTACCCCTCGTGCTCGTCCATGGAAAAACTGTTCAGCAGGCGGCCGTCGATCCTGGCGGTGCCCGCGAGGGCAAGTCCCCCGCTGACGGAGATCTTCGAGATGACCGTTTCGTCTTTCGAATAATAGGTCTCCACCGTCGTGCCGTCTTCAGTCGTTTGTTCCGTTTCCGTTTTATGATCCGTCCTTGCCACGAAGATGTTGTCCGGGGACTGATACATGATCTCTCCGGTGTACCCGAGCAGAGAGAGATTTGACGTCACCGACGCGTCGGAGACGGAGATCTCCATCACGTTGAGGTAGGTGCAGTCGCTCTCGTCGCCTCCGTAGTAGATCGAGTCGGCGCCGACAAGCTCCGCGACTCCGTTCTTATACAGCGTGGGGATATAAGTCTCGGGATCGTCGCGATCCACGAATCCGCGGAACCCCTCCGACGCCACGAGATATAGCTTTCCGTCCGTCATGCGGCTCGAGACCGCGAATCCGCCGATAGACGCCGTGCCCACGAGAGCCGGAGCCGCCCTGTCGGTAATATCGTACACCGCTGCGGCGTAATACTGCTTGAAAGAATAGAACGGATTCTCATTGCCCTGTTCGTCAGTCTCGGGCTTGTACACTGAGAATACGACGATCATCCGGACGTCCGTCACGTAGATCTCCGGGGCGCCCCACCCGACGCGGAGGCCACTCAGGGGAACACTGTTCCGGTCGTCACCCACGAAAGGTATCGTCGCGACGGTCTCCATTTTCCCGTCCTCGGCGGAGAAGATGTACACGTTGCTCTTGCTGATGGCGTAAACGTACTTCCCGTCCGTCTTTACCACGTCCGCCTCGTCGATGCCCTCCACCTGGACGTTGGTCTTCGAATAACCGACGGACCCGTCGGAATAAGACTCTGCTCCGTGCTCGTCTAAGCCAATCGCAAGGTTCTGGTCTATACCTTTAAAACCATAACCGCGAATCGGGCTACCGCCCGACTCCGGATCAAATCCGTTCGTCTTGAGCAGATCGTATAACTCGCCGTATTCCCGTCCTGCTGTCAACGGATCTTCGTTCTTCAGCACCGGTGGCTTGCCGTTTTGCGCCCCTCCCGGGGCAGTTTTTCCCGGCGCTTTGCCAACCTGTCCCGCCACGAGGACCGTGCCGATCATCAGGACCAGAACAAGCGCAAACGACACAGCGGCTTTCGCTGCTCCGTGCCGTCTCGCCTTCTCTTTTTTTACTTTTTCGAGGACCTCCTCGGTCATCTGTTCATACGTCTTCATAGGTGAATCCCTCCTTTTCAAGAAGCGCGCGAAGGGCGCGCCTCGCCCGGAAGATGATATTCTCAGTCTGCTTTAAGCTCTTTTTCATGGCCCGGGCCACGTCCGCGTGGGTCATACCCTCGAAATATACGAGATAGAGCGCGACGCGGTATACCTCGTTCAGCTCCGCCATGGCGGTGTGGAGCGCTTCGTCCCTCTCAGTGCGGAGAACCCGCGCCTCCAGGGTCTCATAGTCCGAGACCTGCTCCGGTTCCAGCGACAGGATCTCCCCGCGGCGTGCCCGCTTGCGTATCATATCTATCGCCTTGTGCCGGCAGATGGCGAACAGATACGTCCTGAGCTGGCTCTCTCCGCGGAACGCACGCTTTTTCAGGGCGATCTCCACGAAGGCGTCGGCGACGATCTCTTCCGCGTCGCTTGGATTTTTCACCAGCGTCGCCGTGAAAAACGTCATGGAGTCGGCGTATGCGCGAACGATCTCGCCCATGGCGCTGTCGTCGCCCGCCGCGTACCGCTTATAGCTGTCAAGAACCGGGGCGTCCTGAGTCATATCCTCTCTCCTTTCCCTCAAGTCTTCACCCTTTAGTCGTTAAAAACGGAAAAACTTCTCACTTTTTTCCGGTTTTTCGGGGAAACAAATCCCGCGGGCGGACCCGCGGGATCTTTCGTTCAATAATCGTACACCGAAGTTATGCCGAAGTACTCCTCCAGGCACTGGCCGCTGTCCCGGAGCGGGATGGACAGCCACGTCCCGACGTATCTCACGTGCCACGGCTCGTACATGAATCCCGTCACGCTCTCTTTTCCGGCGGGATAGCGGATGATGAAGCCGTATTCCCAGCAATGGGCTGCGAGCCACTGTCCCTCCGGGGTGTCCGCGAAGGACAAAAGCGTGGCGTTAAGGTCGATGGCGCGTCCCGTCTGGTGCTCGCTGTGACCCGGCCGCGCGCTGTACGTGTCGGCGAGCTCTTTCCCGTCGCGGTCCACGTAAGTCTGATACAGCCAGCTCTGCAGGGCGTAGGAGCGGTAGTCCGACACGGAGTAG
>JAFWWR010000138.1 GCA_017518025.1 Clostridia bacterium | reverse complement strand
CTCACCTTCTGCGAAACGGGACTGATGCTGTCCCTGTCGGGGACCGACGACGTCACCTTCCGCGGGCTCTCCTTCGAATACGGGACCGACGACTGCGTCCACGCGTTCGACTGCGACGGCATAACCTTCGACCGGTGCCGCTTCCGCAACATCGCCGGATACGGCATCTATATCTCGGGCGACCGTGAACATATCTCGGGATGCGAGTTTTACGATATCGGCCGCCGAGCCATCGATATGCGATCCGGCGAAAGGGAAACGCTGACCAAAGGCGAGTCTGTTATAGACAACTGCCTGTTTGACACCTTCGGGACGGTGCAGAAGACGGGGATGCCCGCGATCTACGTTCAGGGCTGCGGGATCACGATCTCGCACAACGAGATCTGCAACTCCAGCAACATCGGGATCTTCTACAGCGAGTACGTCTGGGCGTCGAACTATATCACCGTTGAGTACAACTACATCCACGACGTGGTAAACCAGACCAGCGATTCCGGCGCCATCTACGCCGGGCGCAACCAGGCGGGCCACGGCTCCGTGATGCGGTACAACCTGATCTGCAATACCGGAACGCCGGAGGAGGGACACCGCCCGGTCGGTATCTATCTGGACGACGCCATGTCGGGGCAGAAGGTCTACGGGAACATCATCTACGAGACCGGAAACAACAGTCTCTTCATCAGCGGCGGCCGCGAAAACAAGATCCATGACAATATCATCATCTCGACGGAAGAGGAAAACAAGTGGGAGATCCTTTTCGGTCAGCTCCATTACGATCACCTGGCGGAGATCTCCGATAACTTCACGAAGCCCATCACCGAAGACGAGGTGTTCATGATTCTGGAACTCGTTCCGTTCAGGAACGAATTGTGGGCGTCCCGGTTCCCGCTCCTGGCGAGGGTGAAATACGATCTTGAAAACATGGCGCCGTACATCGACGACCCGGATTGCGTCATCAATCCGTCATACGACGAGATCTACGGCAACGTCATCATAGTTCCGCAGGGCCGCATCGACGAGGGCGGCTCGGAGAGGATCGACGACAGGGTCAGGACGTTCGCCTCGCGGCTGGAGGAAAGCCGGCACGTGCCCCTGACGGAAAACCCGTTCTTCGTCGACCCGACGGCAGGCGACTACCGTCTCCGCGACGACGCCGACTTCATCCCGATCCCGGTGGAGCAGATTGGAAGATACTGAGAGAGAAGAGAGAAAAGAGAAAAGGTGGAAAAAACGCCCTCACGGGCGTTTTTTCTTGACTTTCCCATGATGATTTGATAGAATTGAGACGTAATCCTATATTCCGAAAGGAACTTAAAAATGAAAAAACTGCTTTCCCTCATACTTGCGGTGCTGATGATCGCGGGAGCGGTCGTGACGGCCGCCGCGGCCACATACGTCGTTCCCGACATAGATCCGGAATACGTTGACGTCAAGGAGACGAGGTGGTCTTACAGAGCGATATGCTACGTCTGGAGGCACGGCCTCATGAAAGGCGTGAGCGAAGACAGGTTCGACCCCGCCGGCACCATGACCCGCGGTATGGTGGTCACGGTGCTCTACCGTATGGAAAAAGAACCCCCGGTGGAGTTCGAGGACGCCTTCTCCGACGTAAAAGCAGGCAAATACTACTCGAACGCCGTCATTTGGGCGAAGGACAACGAGATCGTCAACGGCGTCAGCGAGGGGAAATTCGACCCGGGCGGAAAGATCACCCGCGAACAGCTGGCGACGATGCTTTACCGCTACGCGGAATTCAAGGACTACGACACCAGGGTCAGCGGAGATCTCTCGAAATTCCCGGACGCGGACAAGACCCACAGTTACGCGAAAAACGCCCTGATCTGGGCGACGGACAAGGGCCTCATCACCGGCGTGAAATCGGGGGACGAGGACCTGCTCGACCCCCGGGGCAACGCGACGAGAGAGCAGTTCGCCACGATCCTCATGCGTTTCTGCGAGGCGGATCTCTCCTGGCCGGTGGAATACAACAGCCCCGTGCCGATCAGTCAGTACACCGAGCCGGAGTACCCGCTCGTCACCGACGCGGACGTGTACGTGGCGACGGACGGAAACGACTCGGGTCCCGGTACGCTCGATGCGCCCGTGAAGACTTTTGAGCGCGCCCGCGACCTCGTCCGCGAAAAGAAGGCGACGGCGGACGGCGAGATCGTCGTTGCGTTCAAAGCCGGCGATTACGGCACGCTCGATTCTCTGACGCTCACCGCCGAGGACGGCGGCACCGAGGCGGTGCCGATCCGCTACTGCAAGTACGGCGACGGCGACGTGGTCTTCAACAACGGCGTGACCCTGAAGAAAGATGAATTCGAACCCTTGTCGGAGGACGAGAAGTCCCGGTTCCCCGCCG
>JAFWWR010000137.1 GCA_017518025.1 Clostridia bacterium | reverse complement strand
TATCGAAGGATACGAAAACAACTCTCAGCTGAAGGACGACTGGGCGCGGCTGCTGTCGCGTCGTCCGGGGAAGATCTTCTTCGCACATCGCCCTACGGCGGTGATCGGCAACGCTTAACAGCGTATCAACAGAGGAGCAAAGCATATGAACGACTGGTTTACCGTGGAGCAGATCGATCCCGGGACGTTCGCGATCAGCGAGTATAAGCACCGGGAAGAGACGCATTGTTACTTGCTGCTCGGGACGGAAAGAGCCGTTCTGATCGACACCGGGCTGGGAGTTGCCGACATCAGTGAGATCGTAGACGAGCTGACTGCGCTGCCAGTCACCGTCCTGACGACCCACGCGCATTGGGATCACATCGGAGGACACCGTCATTTTGACGATATTGCCGTTCACGCTCTCGAGAGAGACTGGATGGCTGTCAGATTCCCGCTTTCGCTCGAAGAAGTGAAAAACGAACTGACAAAAGCCCCCTCGTGTCTCCCATCCGGTTTTGATCCCGATTCTTTTGAGATCTTTCACGGTGAGCCTCAAAGAATACTGCGGGACGGCGACTTGATTGATCCGGGCGGACGGGAGATCCTTGTCGTCCATACGCCTGGACACTCTCCGGGACATTGCTGTTTTTATGAGAAGGAACGGGGATACCTTTATTCCGGAGATCTGATTTACAAAGGACGCCTCGACGCCTTTTACCCGACCACAGATCCACAGTTGTTTTACGAATCGGTAAAAAGAATCAGACAGTTAGATATTAAAAAGATCCTGCCGGGCCATCATCAGCCCGATATCCCTGTTTCACTGATCGAAGAGATAGAAGAGGGTTTCGCCCGGATAGAGCTATCGGGCAGGTTGAAACAAGGCGGCGGTTTATTTGACTTCGGAGAGTTTCAGATCCGGATTTAAGCGAAAGGTCATTTTTTGTCTGTTGAAAAAAGCGGCTGACCTCGGTCAGCCGCTTTTGATCGCGGATCTGCACGACCCGCGGTTTTCAGTTTTCCAGTTGTTTTCCGAGGAACCCCGCGGCGGTCTGGATCAGCTTCGTCTCCATTTCGCCTACCGCCTGCCGTTCCCCGTCCTTCGGAGTCAGGGACGCCACGCATCCCGTGATGTCGCCCTCGGTGATGATGGGCATCATGCAGTTGACCGAATACGATCCCCCGTCTATAAGCGGAACGGGGTCGCCGGACTGGGCGGTGTAAAGCGCGCGCCTCTCCATGGCGTCCTCAAGCTCGGAGGACAGCGGACGATCCGTGTATTCCTTCCTGGGGATGCCGGAGCAGGCCACCACCGCGTCGCGGTCGCAGATGGCCACGGCGAGGCCGCAGGTCTTGTGGAGCGTCTCGGCGTACCGGGAAGCGAACTCCGTCAGCTCCCCGATGGGGGAGTATTTCTTGAAGATGACCTCCCCTTCCCTGTCCGTGTATATCTCCAGCGGGTCGCCCTCGCGGATGTGCATGGTCCTTCTTATCTCCTTCGGGATGACGATCCTGCCGAGATCGTCTATCCTGCGTACGATTCCGGTTGCTTTCATTCACAAAATCTCCTTTTTCTGCCGACTTATCGTTCATAGTATGTCCCATGAGGGAGATTTTATGACCGTTTTTTCTCAAATCCGTTCTTTACACGGGGCGAGGAATGGTTTATAATAATAGCGTTGTTACAATAGCAGAAAGGAATCCATCGAAATGGCATACAAAAACGGTACGAAATGCGTTCAATCCGGCTGGTCCCCGAAGACGGGCGAGCCGAGGGTGCTCCCCATAATCCAGAGCACCACGTTCAAATACGGCACCAGCGAGGAGATGGGCCGGCTCTTCGACCTTGAGGCGTCCGGTTATTTTTACACCCGGCTCCAGAATCCCACCAGCGACTGCGTGGCGGCGAAGCTGTGCGATCTCGAGGGCGGGACGGCGGCCATGCTCCTGTCCTCCGGCCAGGCGGCTAATCTGTTCGCGGTGTTCAACATCGCCTCCTGCGGCGACCACGTGATCTCAAGCGCGGCGATCTACGGCGGTACCTACAACCTGTTCGCCGTCACCATGAAGAAAATGGGGATCGAATTCACCTTCGTCGAGCCGGACTGCTCCGCAGAGGAGCTTGACGCGGCGTTCCGCCCCAACACCAAGGCGGTATTCGGCGAGACCATCGCAAATCCCGCTCTCGACGTGCTCGATATTGAAACGTTTGCCGACGCCGCCCACCGGCACGGCGTTCCGCTGATCGTCGACAATACCTTCGCCACTCCGGTGAACTGCCGTCCCTTCGAGTGGGGCGCGGACATCGTGACCCACTCCACCACGAAATATCTGGACGGTCACGCAACCTCCGTCGGCGGCGCCATCATCGACAGCGGCAAGTTCGACTGGAAAGCCCACGCGGACAAGTTCCCGGGACTCACCACTCCCGACGAGAGCTACCACGGAATCGTCTATGCGGACAAGTTCGGTCAGGGCGGCGCGTACATCACGAAGTGCGTGGCGCAGCTCATGCGCGACTTCGGGTCCACGCCCTCTCCCTTCAACGCCTTCCTGCTGAATCTGGGGATCGAGACGCTCCACGTCAGGATGCCGAAGCACTGCGCCAACGCGCAGGCTGTGGCGGAGTTCCTGTCGGGACACGAGAAGGTCACCTGGGTCAGATACTGCGGCCTGCCCGGGGACAAGAACTACGAGCTCGGCAAAAAGTACCTGCCGAACGGCTCCTGCGGCGTGCTCTCCTTCGGCGTGCGCGGCGGACGCGCGGGCGCGGAGAACTTCATGAAGCATCTGAAGCTCGCCGCCATCGTCACCCACGTAGCGGACGCCCGGACCTGCATCCTCCATCCGGCAAGCTCCACTCACCGGCAGATGAGCGACGAGGAGCTTGAGGCATGCGGCGTTCTGCCGGATCTCATGCGGCTCAGCGTGGGCATCGAGGACGCGGACGACATCATCGCGGGCATCTCTCAGGCGCTGGATCAAATCTGAGGGTTGCCGCATTAAGCGCAGACCGAAAAAGCACGGGCTTCGATATTGTCAAAATAAGCAAAAATCCGTAGATTTCATCTTTTCAAGGTGAAAATCCTACGGATTTTTCCATTTTTATGTGCTTTTTCTCTCGCCGTTTTTGCCCCGCGACGTACAGAGTACGCCTTGTGGGGCAAAGAACGACGACTCTGCATCTGAATGCGGCAGCCCCGTTTTTTTCGTTTGTCTTTTTTATTCCTTCGCCCTGCTCTCCCATTCCTTGCGGACCCGTTCGTAAACCTCGTCCGGGACCTCGGGATCGCCGCCTCTGGCGGTGGGAAGAAGCTGATCTCCCGCGACGGCGGGATCGGTGCAGGCGACGTCGTTACGGTAGAGTTCCCTCGTCGCCTTGTCGCGCAGATCGGGCACGTTGAACGGCACGCCCCCCGCCAGGATCGACCGGTAAG
>JAFWWR010000136.1 GCA_017518025.1 Clostridia bacterium | reverse complement strand
TTGCTGTTGACTGCCGGGCTGATCATAGGGATCGTAGGATTGAAAAGAAAACATAATAATCCGGATCCTTCAATTGAACTTCAATCTTCGCAGGTAAAATGAGAATCAGAAAAGGAAAAACGATCCTTATACTTTATTTCACCACCGTCAGTATACCATAAATCAAGTCTGAATACGGGACGGTCCGCAGAATTGCTGATTTCCGGATCCAAGTGCCGACAGGTGGAAAGGATATTAGCGGAAGAATTACAACGGTCCGGAAAAAGAGGCGGAGGAAAAGCAAAGAAAAAAGGATTGCGGGGCTGTGCCGACCTACACAGCCCCGCTGGAAACACACGTTATTCAATTCGACTGTTCATTCAGTTTCCCTATGGGGGCGCGGAGTACTCCGCGCCTGTTTTTTTATACTATCATCATCCCGCCGAGGTCGGTCAGAGGTCCGTCCCCGAGAGAGACGCACTCCATTCCGCGTTCCGCGGCGAAATCCAGTATTTTTCCCCCGTCGGGGTGGGCGTCAACGTCCCCGAAGAAGTATATCTCCCTCCCCCGCACTCCGGACGCGCTTCCGATGAAGCCCGTGTCGTATCCGGGCAGCGCGATATGCCCCGGCCTGATGCGGAGCACCTCCGCGCCGAGGGACTCCGCCGCCGCGGCGACGGACGGATCGGCGGTCACCGCCGAATTACCGAAAAAAAGGGACGAGCAGGCGGCGTACCCCTGCCGGACGTTCACCGCAGGCACCCCGCGCGCCTCGCAGAACGAGAGGATCTCCGGCGCGGCGGAATCTTTTCTGCAAAGCACAGCGCCGCCGAGGACCGCGCAGTTCAGCCCCACGTCGAAAGGGTATTTTTCACCCCTCGGACCGGACGCCGTGATCACCGTCATCCCCCGCTCCCGGAGGCGTGTGACCGTCTCTCCGGCAACCTCCGCGTACTTTTCGTGGATGAAAACCGCGTTCCCTATCCGGAAGAGCAGCATATCGGCGTGGGATGCGACGGGCGCCGCGAGACAGGGATCCGGCGGAAGAAGCGTCACCTCGAACAGGTCCGAGAGCCCCTCGGCGATCCCCGGGGGGACCCGGCAAGATATCAGGCAAAGCGGTTTTCCCATCGCATACCCTCCGTGAAATAGAAAAGCTCCCTTCGTTATGAAAGGGAGCTTGTTCGGTCGTTTTTAATTATACTCTTGCTACCTTGCCCGAACGAAGACAACGGGAGCAAACGTTAACAGTCTTGTGAGTGCCGTTGACGACGACCTTGACCCGTCTGATGTTGGGCTTCCACATTCTGTTGGTCTTGCGGTTGGAGTGGGAGACGTTGTGACCGAAGGAAACTCCCTTGCCGCAGACAGAGCATTTTGCCATGACTTACACCTCCGTCTATGTTATGAAATCGATCATTTTGCAAATCAGCAACCGATATTATATCATAAAGGAAACCGATATGCAAGAGGAATTTTAATTTTTTTCAGATTTTGTTGAAAATCCGCGCCGCGTCACATATACGTCGCCAAACGGCGGCCTCTGTCCGGGGTGGGGCGGGGCACTCTTTCCTCCGCCTGCGGCAGGGGATCGAAGCTTGCGAGGCAGTGGGGCTCGGATTGATACCAGTACGCCGTCACCGCGATGTCGTCGGAGCGGTCGTTGGCGTGACCGTGCTCGATGGAGACGCGGATCTTCTCCCGGAACGGGATCGGGTCCGCCACGTGGAAGCGGTAGACCGCCACCTTGCCGTTGCAGTTGTGCGCCCTGAGGAAGAACTTGTCCTCGCACCATGATTCGCCGGAGAACGGCGCCGTGGTGCTCTGCATGCCCCAGGCGTGGCAGAAGTAGTCCTCGCTGCCGGTGCCGTGAAGATCCGGCGGCCACGTCCCGCCCTTTTCCTTCGTGCCCTCGGGGCGGTCGATGAAGATCATATCGTCTCCCTCGCCCCACCATTCGCCTTCAAGATTGTCGATGGACATATTGACTCCGAGGTAGTTCCCGGCGCCCTCGGCGTAGAGGATGCGGAAATTGTACTCGTCGGTGAGATTGTATTCCGTATCGGCGCCCTCCGGCGTCACGGCGGGATTCTCCCGCCTCCAGGACGCGTGGAAGGTGAAGGTGTCTTCCGGGAGAGAGTCGAACTCACGCCAGTCGACGTAATACCAGAGTCTCACCATCTCGGACTGATCGTTGACGAATTCGATACGGGCGCTCTTTCTGAACGGCATGGGGACCCAGCAGTTCAGCGCAACGCCCTCGCCCTGGCGCTGCTCGTCATTGACGCTTGTCGAAAAACACGCGTTGCTCATTGTATAGGAACGGGCGTGACCGAGGCAGAAGAAATCTCCCACGGGGCACTCGACGGAAGGGGTGTCCTCGCCGTCCCACCACATGCGTATGAGGCATTTCCGGAGATAGAACGGATCCTCCGTTCCCACCGCCATCCAGATGTGACGGATCTCGCCCGCGGCGCTGCGGTCCATCAGGGTCACCGACGAGCCGCCGGGTATCTCGAAGAAGTCTATGTTCCCTCCGGTCCTGTCATAACTGCTCTCTCTCCTCGCCCTGAAGGGAAGGGGACGCGTCAACTCGTTCAGACTGCTCATTTTATACCTCCGATATGTTCTTTTTACCAATGATACAACAAGGCGGAGCGATTGTCAACACGAATATTGATTTCCCGCCTCCGATGTGATAAAATATTGTCGTCGCGCGGGCGTCCCCCGCAAGGCGGCGGAAAGAGACGGCCGGACGACGGTGAAAACGGTAAAGAAGTTTTTCAAAAAGAAGATAAGGATGCATTGGAGCGTGGCGGTATTCGCCGCGGTCCTCATGTGTTTCTTTATCCTTTTGTCCACCGTCGCCATCCAGCCGGGCAAATTCGCCGAAACGCTGAAAAATTTCATGGCGGCGCCGGTGCTCTGGCTGCTGAACGCCGTTCCGGTGATCGCACTGTTCGGCGTGGCGTGGGCGATCTGCGCCAACGTGTTCTGGGCGGGCGCCCTGACCTCTCTGGTATTCAATCTCCTCTCGATAATCAATCTCATCAAGATCGAGGGACGTAACGACCCGCTGACCGCGGCTGATTTCGGTCTCATCACCGAGGCGCTTCAGGCCACCGGGGAGTATAAGCTGAACCTCCATATCTGGCTCATCGTGCTCACCGTTCTGGCGTCTGCGCTGCTGATCCTCGCCGGGATAAAGATAAAATCGGGCAAATGGATCCCGGTCCGCGCGGCGGCGGGAGTCCTCTCCGTCACGCTCATGGCGGTCATGATGGCGAAGGTCTACCCGTCGGAGGACCTCATGGGGAATATCAACGTGAAGGTGGAGCGACGCGTCAAGGGAGACGGCGGCAAATATTCCGTATACAACGTTCCGGCTGTGTTCGACAACACCGGTTTCATATACGGATTCTTCCGCACGTTCAATTCAAATAAAATAGAGCGGCCGTCGGGCTACAGCAAGTCCGCCGCCGCGTCCTGGGATAAGGAGACGGCGACCCCGGCGGATCCGGCGGAGCGCGTCGCCGCCGACGTGATCTTCATTCAGTGCGAGGCCTTCAGCGACTTCATGGCCGACGCGGACTGTATCGAGTACGGCGAGAGCGGCGATCCGCTGGCGCTGTTCCGCGAAGTGGCGTCGTCGCCGCGCTCGGTGGCGGGCAAGGTGGTGGTACCGGACTTCGGCGCGGGCACCGCGAACACCGAGTTCGACGTGATCACCGGCATGCAGACGAAGATGATCTCGAAGATGCAGACGTCCTCCTTCCGCACCGTGCACAAGGACGTGCCGTCCCTGGCGCGGGTCTTCGCCGGAGAGGGGTACGAGGGGTACTTCATGCACCCGGGTAGCTATTACTTCTACAACAGGCAAAGCGTATACAGCCATTTCGGTCTTGACACGCAGGTGTTCTCCCGTGATTTCACGGACCCGGACAAAAAGGGCGGCAGATTCATCACGGACGAGGCCTTCGGCGACAAGCTCATCGAGGATTACGAGGAATACGTCGCCTCGTCGGAGGACCCGTGGTTCGCGTTCACCGTGACCATACAGAATCACCAGGCGTACGGCAGCGGCAAGTACGGCTTCAAGGTCGAGAAACTCGGCTTTACCCGGGAGATCTCCTCCGGCGCGGCGACAAACCTGTCTGTCTACGCGGAGGGGATCCGCGATTCGTCGGTCCTGCTGAAACGGCTGACGGAATACTTCGACGGCGCCGACAGACCGGTGATGCTCGTTTTCTGGGGCGATCATCTCCCCGCCATGGGATCGAATTTCAGCGTGTATCGCGAGATCGGACTGAAGATCGGCGAGGAGAACGACCCGGAGGCGGCGGTGGACACCTATTCCACCCCCTTCGTGATCTGGGTGAACGGCGCGTTTGAGGACTCGTGTGATTATAAGGAGAAGATCGCCATGCTCGATCTGCCCGCGGACGGGCGGATCAGCGCGATCTACCTCGGCGAGCTGGCGTACGAGCTGTGCGGCATGAGAGGGACGGACGCGTATTTCGATTTCCTCGGCGACTCGAGGCGCGAACTGCCCGTCATCAGCCACGGCAGGTACGTCCTCCCGGACGGCACGGTGACGGAGACCCTCAGCGAAAAACAGCAGGCCGTGATCGACAAGCTGGACAAATGGGAGTACTACCGGCTCGTGGATCAGAAAGTTAAATGAAAGCGACCGGGCGGCGAAATCACGCCGCCCGGGGTTTGTTTGAAGAGGACTCAAAACGAAGTGGTCCCTATCAGATCGCAAAGTTCAATGTTCTTTATTCCTTTTCTCACGGCAAGTCGTTTATATTTTGCGGCGCAGGAGGCGACGTCATCTCTGACGTACGTCACGACATGATCGGAACGGGAAAACATCCACATGTTTCTGTAGTCTATAGCAAAACGCCGCGGCACTTTTTCTATTCCGTCAGGGATGATCGTGTCGGAAAAGTCAGAAAGATCGGGCGACCTGTTTTCTTTCGGTAAATATGCGAGAACAACGAAATAACTGATCGGGTATATTTTCGTAAGATCGCGCAGTACATTCCGGACCGTCATGTCAAATCCTCCGTTATTGCCGATATAAAACAAATCAACCACGTTTTCTTCAATCAGTTTGATCAGAGTCGATCTAAGGGTCGGCTCTATTTTTTGCGTCACGGATCGGTGCCCGAAAAATGTGCAGGCTGACATATTTAACTCCAGATTATATTACCCGTATTTGGGTTATTATAATAATAACCCGAAAAATATGCAAATGTCAACCCGTATTCGGTTAATTCCTTCTTGAATCCATACTATCATTGATTTACCCACATGCGGGTAATCAGTGTATGGAGGCTGAGGTATGGAATACTACGAATTATTCGTTTATCGTATCCGTTCTCTGTGTAAAGAGCGGGGAATAGCGATCAATAAACTGGCGACCATGAGCGGCGTCCGTCAGTCCACTCTTGACAATATCGTCAGAGGGAATACCAGGAATCCGAGGATCAAAACTCTCCACAAGATCGCCAATACTTTCAATATGACAGTATCGGAATTTCTCGATTTTAAGGAACTGAACGATTTTTCTTTTGAGGAGAATGACGAGGATTGATCCCGCCGCCCGTGATGGGGCTCGCGGAGCGAAAATGAAGTGAAAGCGACCGGGCGGCGAGAAATCGCCGCCCGGGGTTTGTTTACAAACAAAAAGGCAGGTCGAAAAATCCTGCCTTATTATCAGAGTGAATGTGATTTGCCGCGTTTGCCGCTTGTACGCTTTGCTTTTCAGTTTACACGGCAAACGCAAAAAGGATCGCAGACGATCCTTTC
>JAFWWR010000135.1 GCA_017518025.1 Clostridia bacterium | reverse complement strand
GACGGAGTGCTGCCCAAGATGTGCGAGCTGAGACTCGCCTGCGACGAGGCGGAAACGCTGACGGAGAAATCCTACTGGCCGTTCCCGACCTACGGAGATATCCTTTTCAGCGTAAGATAATCTGATAATAACGGGAGGAAAACGTCATGATAACGGAAGAGATTACGAAACTGGTGGAAAGCGTCGCTTCGAAAGAAGTATTCGGAGTATGGTTTTTGATCGGCGCCGCGCTTGTGTTCTTCATGCAGGCGGGGTTCGCCATGGTGGAAACGGGCTTCACCCGCGCCAAGAACGCAGGGAACATCATAATGAAGAATCTGATGGATTTCTGCATCGGCACCGTGGTGTTCGTCCTGCTCGGGTTCAGTCTTATGATGGCGGAGGATTACGTGTTCGGCTTCATCGGCGTGCCTAATCTGAAGATTTTGACCGATTTCGGCGGATTTCTCCGCGACGGCAACGCGCCCTCTTTCGTGTTCAACCTGGTTTTCTGCGCCACCGCCGCCACAATCGTCTCCGGCGCCATGGCGGAGAGAACGAAATTTCTCTCGTACTGCATCTATTCCGGGGTCATTTCCCTGTTCGTCTATCCCATTGAGGCCGGGTGGGTCTGGAATCAGTCCGGCTGGCTCGTGAAGCTCGGTTTTCACGATTTCGCCGGTTCCGCCGCCATTCACTCAGTCGGTGGACTTACGGCGCTGATCGGCGCCGTTATGGTGGGGCCGCGCCTCGGCAAATACGTGAGAGAGAACGGCAAGGTCAAAAAGGTCAACGCAATACCGGGTCACTCCATAACCCTCGGCGCTCTCGGCTGCTTCATCCTCTGGTTCGGATGGTACGGCTTCAACGGCGCCGCCGCCTGGGACGGGAGTTCCCTCGCGTCGATCTTCGTCACCACTACCATCGCGCCCGCCGTTGCGACCTGCGTGACGATGGCGTTCACGTGGATCAAGAACGGCAAGCCGGACGTATCCATGTGCATAAACGCCTCCCTCGCCGGACTGGTGGGGATCACGGCGGGCTGTGACGCGATAAACGCGCTGGGGTCCGTGGTGGTCGGCGTCGTATCCGGGTTCCTCGTGGTCGGCGTCGTGGAGCTGCTTGATATAAAACTCCACGTTGACGATCCCGTGGGCGCGGTGGGCGTACACCTTGCCAACGGCATATGGGGAACGGTGGCGGTGGGCCTGCTGGCGGATCCGTCCGCCCCCGCGGGGCTCAGAGGGCTGTTCTATACAGGCAGTTTCCGTCTGCTCGGCGTTCAGCTTCTCGGTATAGCCGCCATCCTCGGCTGGACCGCGGTCATGATGACATTAACCTTCGCGGTTCTGAAAAAGACGGTCGGCCTACGCGTCGAGGTAGAGGAGGAGATCAAAGGTCTTGACAAGACCGAGCACGGCCTTCCCAGCGCATACGCGGACTTCGTTCCGGCAGTGGAAAGTCTCGACTACGGCTTCCCCGGAGCCGCCGCGGTGAGCGGGGATACTCCCGTGGCGGAGGCAGTGCCGGTGAAGAAGGTGCCCGCCTTCAACGACGGATCGCCGAAGTACACAAAGGTGGAGATCATCTGCAAGGAGCCGCGCTTCGAGGCGCTGAAAAACGCCATGATGGAGATCGGGATTACCGGGATGACGGTATCTCACGTTCTCGGCTGCGGCGTGCAGAAGGGACAGCCGGAATACTACCGCGGCGTCCCCGTGGAGGCAAATCTGCTGCCTAAGATCCAGGTGGATATCGTCGTCAGCAAGGTCCCCGTCAGGCACGTGATCGAGACGGCGAAGAAGGTGCTCTACACCGGCCATATCGGCGACGGAAAGATATTCGTCTACGACGTTGAGAACGTGGTCAAGGTGCGGACGGGCGAAGAGGGGTATGACGCCCTCCAGGACGTTGAGTAAGGTGGCGCTGTATGTGTTCGATTTTCGGTTACTGCGGCAAGGTCCGGGACGCCGCCGCGTTTGAAGCCGGTTTTGCAGAGACAAAGTCCCGGGGGCCGGACGACACCCGCATTGCGCGGGTCGGCGACGGCGTGTTCGGATTTCACCGGCTCTCCATAATGGGGCTCACCCCGGAGGGGATGCAGCCCTTTGAGCTGGACGGATGCTACGTTATCTGCAACGGCGAGCTGTACGGATTCCGGGAAGAACGGGACCGCCTTATAAAAAAGGGCTACACCTTCCACAGCGACAGCGACTGCGAGATAATCCTGCCCATGTATTTCGAGTACGGGACCGATATGTTCCGGATGCTCGACGCAGAGTTCGCCTGCGTGATATACGACGGCAGGACCGGCGAATACGTCGCCGCGCGCGATCCCATCGGCATAAGGCCGCTTTATTACGGCTGCGACCGCGACGGAACGGTCATTTTCGCCAGCGAGGCGAAAAACCTCGTTGGCCTGGCCGATAAGATCATGCCGTTTCCCCCGGGGTGCTACTACAAAGGAGGCAGGTTCGTCCGATACCGCGATATGACGGAAGTCCGCGGGATCTGCCGCGATCCACTGGACGAGGCGTGCCGGAACATCCGCGAAAAGCTGATCGCGGGAGTGGAAAAACGGCTGGTCTCCGACGCGAAGGTGGGCTTCCTCCTGTCGGGAGGGCTCGATTCCTCCCTCGTGTGTTCCATCGCCGCGAGAAAGAGTGAGAAGCCCATCAGGACCTTCGCCATCGGGATGAGCGAGGACGCCATCGACCTGAAATACGCCAGGCAGGTCGCGGATTTCATCGGTGCGGATCACACGGAGGTGTATATGACTCCGGATGAGGTGATCTCGTCCCTCGACGGCGTGATCCGCCTTCTCGGAACTTATGACATCACCACGATACGCGCCAGCATGGGAATGTATCTGGTCTGTCGCGCGATCCACGAGAGGACGGACGTGCGCGTGATCCTCACTGGAGAGATCTCCGACGAGCTGTTCGGCTACAAGTACACCGATTTCGCCCCCTCAGCCGGGGAATTCCAGCGGGAGGCGGAAAAGCGCGTCCGGGAGCTTCACATGTACGACGTGCTGAGGGCGGACCGATGTATTTCCGTGAATTCTCTTGAGGCGAGAGTTCCCTTCGGGGATCTCAGTTTCGTCGAGTACGTCATGTCGCTTGATCCCGAAATGAAGATGAACAGATACGGCAAGGGCAAGTACCTGCTCCGCCGCGCGTTCGAGGGGCTCGGGTACCTGCCGGACTCCATTCTATGGCGCGAAAAGGCGGCGTTTTCCGACGCGGTGGGCCATTCCATGGTGGACTATCTGAAGGAGTACGCCGAGGAGACGTACAGCGACGCGGAATTCGAAGAAAAGCGGCAGAGATACAGTCACGCAGCGCCTTTCACCAAGGAATCCCTTTTGTACAGGGAGATATTCGAGAAATACTACCCCGGTCAGTCTGAGATGATAACCGGCTTCTGGATGCCGAACAAGGAGTGGGAGGGCTGCGACGTGGACGACCCGTCGGCGCGCGTCCTCAAAAACTACGGAGACAGCGGAAAATGAGAGGAGAGAACGGTATGACCAAGTACATTTTCGTGACGGGAGGAGTCGTGTCCGGCCTCGGAAAGGGGATCACGGCGGCGTCTCTCGGAAGACTGCTGAAGGCGCGCGGACTGAAAGTCGCGGCGCAGAAGCTTGACCCCTACATCAACGTTGACCCCGGAACGATGAGTCCCTATCAGCACGGCGAGGTCTACGTCACCGAGGACGGCGCGGAGACCGACCTGGATCTCGGCCACTACGAGCGGTTCATCGATGAGGACCTGAACAGATACTCTAACCTGACCACGGGAAAGGTCTACTGGAACGTGCTGAACAAGGAGAGACGGGGCGAATACCTCGGCTCCACCGTGCAGGTGATCCCACACGTGACGAACGAGATCAAAAATTTCGTCTACAACGTGGGCCGTCAATCCGACGCGGACGTTGTCATCACCGAGATCGGCGGTACCATCGGCGATAACGAGTCTCAGCCGTTCATCGAGGCGGTACGGCAGATATCCCTTGAGGTGGGCCGCGAGAACAGTCTTTTCATCCACGTGACACTGGTCCCGTATCTTCACGGATCGGAGGAGCACAAAACGAAGCCCACCCAGCACTCCGTTAAAGAGCTTCAGGGCATGGGCGTAAATCCGAACATCATCATTCTGCGCTGCGACGAGCCGCTGGAGGAGTCGATATTTGACAAGATTTCGCTCTTCTGCAACGTGAAAAAGGACTGCGTGATCGAAAACATCACCCTGCCCAATCTGTACGAGGCGCCGCTGATGCTCGAAAAATCGCATTTCTCAGAGGTAGTGTGCCGCGAGCTGGGGATCGAGGCGGGCGAGCCGGACCTCGCCGAATGGTCCGCTATGGTGGACAGGATAAAATCGAGGCCGTACACAGTGAAGATCGGTCTCGTGGGAAAATACGTTGCGCTCCACGACGCGTATCTCTCCGTGGCGGAGGCAATGCGCCACGCGGGGTATTTCTACAACACGCATATAAAGATCTCGTGGATAGATTCCGAGGAGCTGACCGAGGACAACGCCGCGGAAAAGCTCGGCGGACTGGACGGGATCATCGTTCCCGGCGGATTCGGCAGCCGCGGGATCGAGGGAATGATCGCGGCGGCGCAATACGCCCGGGAGAACGACGTTCCCTATTTCGGGATCTGCCTCGGGATGCAGATCGCGGTCATCGAATTCGCGCGCCACGCGGCAGGTATTCCGGACGCCAACTCGGGCGAGTTCGACGAGCAGTGCAAAAACAAGGTCATCGACTTCATGCCCGGTCAGAGCGACGAGATCGACAAGGGCGGCACGCTCCGTCTTGGGGCGTATCCCTGCGAGATCGCGCCGGGCACAACTATGGAAAGGTGCTACGGGACGCGGAGCATAAGCGAGAGGCACCGCCACCGCTACGAGTTCAACAATGACTACCGCGAAATGCTGGCGGTCTGCGGCCTGACGTTGAGCGGTATGTCCCCCGACGGGCTCCTTGTGGAGACCGTGGAGCTGACGGACCGGCCATTCTTCGTCGGGGTGCAGTATCATCCGGAGTTCAAATCGCGGCCGGACAAGCCGCATCCGCTGTTCCGCGGCTTCATCGGAGCGGCGTTCGAAATAATGAAAGGCAGGGAGTCGTAACTCCCCGCCTTTTTTCTTTCGGGTCTCCGGACCGGGTCGTCCGGAGGTCCTTTTATTTCAGTTTTTTCCTTTCGAGCCGGAACGCGACGGATCTCTTCAGGTACTCGAGATACTCCGGGTCGCGGCACATGGCCTTACCCGGCGCGTCCGAGATCTTCGCCACCGGCCTCCCGTTGACGTACTGGAGCTTGATGACGATGTTCAGCGCATTCTCGCAGGTGTCGTTCGAGACGAAGGTGCCGATGCCGAAGGAGACCTTCGCCTTGTCGCGGAAATGATCGTAGAGCTTCTGCGCCCGGTCGAAATCGAGACTGTCGCTGAACAGGAGCAGCTTCGTTCTGGGATCGATGCCGTACTTCTTATAGTGGGCGATGATCTTCTCGCCCCATTCGTAGGGGTCGCCGCTGTCGTGGCGCACGCCGGTGTAGTTGT
>JAFWWR010000134.1 GCA_017518025.1 Clostridia bacterium | reverse complement strand
GCCCTGCGACGCAGGGAGTACTGCGGTAAGTATCGAAAACAGACGTGTATCCGGAAACGGCAATCAGACGGCGGGCGCCGTGAATATCCCACCCGAGCGGGGAAACGCCGGCAAAGAAAAAAGTCAGGCGCGAAGTATTTCGCGCCTTTTTCAAAAAAGTTTCAGGGGGTACGGGGGCGCTTTTCAAAGCGCCCCCGCGTTCCCCGTTTCCTTCATATAGATCTTCTCCATCTGTTCGGTCATGGAGCGGGCGGTGAATTTTTCCGCGTAGACGCGGAGGGAGCCCTCCCGGAGTGTGGCGAGCAGGGCGGGATCGTTTTTCAGCGTCAGTATCTTCTCCGTCATGGCGTCGGGATCCCTCGGCGGCACGGTAAAGCCGTTCACGCCGTCCGTTATCATATACGGGTTCCCGCCGAAGGTGGTCACCACCGCCGGCAGGCCGATGGACATACCCTCGCACAGCGAGATCGACGTGGCCTCGGTGCCCCAGGAGCAGTTCAGCTGAACGTCCATTATATAATAGTAGGGAGCCACGTCCCGGACCAGGCCCGTGAAGATCACGTTGCCGAGTCCCAGCCCCGCCGCCCGGGCGCGGATCGCCTCTTCGTCCTTGCCGGTGCCCATGACGACGTATTTGATCCGCTCGCCGGCCGCCTGAGTCGCCGCCGCGGTCTCCAGCAGATACATGTGCCCCTTGTACGACTCCAGCCGCGCCGAGATGCCGCAGACGAAGTCGCCGTCCTCTATCCCCAGCGACCGCCGCAGCTCCGCCTTTTCCTCCTCCGTCACGTCCCGGAGCTTCTCCACGCCGTTCATGATGACGGTGATCTTCTTCTCCGACACGCCCGTGTCCGTCAGGTTTTCCTTGGCCGAGTACGCCACCGCGATGATGTGCGTGGCGAGACGGTTGTTGATGAATCCGTTTATCTGCTTTCCCGGGAAGGTCGTCAGCTTCCGCGGCATATCGAAGGTGCAGTGGCGGGTGTAGATCCGGCTCTTCACTCCCGAAAACTTCGCCGCGATCCGCGCCGAAAGGGAAGAATGAGTGTGGACGATATCCGGCTTCTCCGCCTTGAAGATGCTGCGGTACTCCGACACGGCGCGCCGGTCGAAGGACTTGTCGCCGCCGGACTCCGTCACGATCACCGGCACGTCCTCCGCCTCGATCAGCGGGATCAGCTCCGCGCCCCGGGGGATCGCCACCTTCACGTCGAACCTCTCCCGGTCGTAATTCTTCAGAAACTGGATCAGCACGCGGCCCGCGCCGCCGATGTTGGTGTCCGTCAGCACGTGGATGATCCTGATCTTATCCATTTTCGTCCTCTCCCTTCTTTCCGAGCTTGCCCCGGATCATGGAAAACAGCGTCGCCGTCTCCTCCGAGCGGAGGATCACGCTCGCGATAAAGTAGATCGCGATCCCGGCGAGAAGACCGAGGCCGATCTTGCCCACGTCCGAGCCGATCCTGCCGTCGATGAACCACAGCGCGGGTATCATGGCCGCCGCCGCAACCACGGAGCGGCCCGCGTCAAGGACGTCCCGTCCCGTGAAGCGGCAGATCCGCTTTTTCCACGCGAAGATCGCGTTGATGATGAAGTTTATCACCGTGGCGAGGCCCGCCACAAGGGCGATGCCGCCGATGCCGAATTTCTCGCCGAGGGACGGGATCAGCGGCTTGAGGCCGAAGGACGGCAGTCCGTAGCAAATCCAGATCACCAGCACGTTGAACGACATGGAGCAGATGGACGAAACCATGGGCGCCCTCGGGCGCTCCGCGGCGAACAGCGACTTCACCAGCACCTCGTTCACCGCCATGAAGATCATTCCCACGCAGTAGAAACGGAGCGCGTCCGAGGTGAGCAGAGTATCCGCCGGCGTGAACTCGCCGCGCTCGTACACCAGCGCGATGAAGGGGCGCGCCAGCATCACCAGTCCCACCGTGATGGGCGCGATGACGAAGACCAGCGTCTTGGAGGACGTGCGGATCAGCCGGGTGGTCTCTTCCCTGTCGCCGCCCGCCTCCGCCTTGGACATTTTGGGGAAGAGCAGGTTCGTCGCCACGAAGGAGAAAACCCCTACGATTATGATATACAGCTTGCTGGAGTAGCTCAGCGCCGCGATGGCGCGCCCCTCGTTGAGGGAAGAGGCGCAGCTGTTGTTGATGAGGGTGCAGACGGGGGTGGTCCACATGCCGATGAGGATGGGCAGGGCGCTTTTCAGCGAACGCTTCAGCGATTCGTCGAATTTCGGCAGGGCGGGGCGGTATCTGTACCCGAAGGACAGCAGCTTCGGCGCCTGGATGAACGCCTGTGCCGCCCAGCCGATGACCATGGCCACCGCGAGGCCGAAAATGCCGAATTTCCAGTTGAGGGCGAAGAGATAGCCCACCATGATGACGTTGGAGACGAGACTGATGAGCGCCGGGATGTTGTATTCTCCCAGCGACTGGAGGATCCCCACGAAGGAGAACGCAAGACCCGTGAAGATTATCATGGGGAACATGATCCGCGTGAGCTGTACCGCCAGGGAAGTGGCCTCGGCGCTGAGCTCCGGCGCCACGAACCTGACCAGCAGGGGCGCCAGCCCCACGCCGGCGGCGGCGATGACCGCCGTGGCGATGAGGATGAAGTTCATGTATGAATTGGCGTACTCCAGGGCCTCTTTTTTGCCCTTTTTCACCAGGATGGAGTTGAACACCGGGATGAACGCCGCCGTGACGACGCCTCCGATGACGAAATCGAATATCATGACCGGGAGACTGGACGCCGCCGCGTACGCCTGCGCCGCCACGTCGGTGCCGTAGTTCCTG
>JAFWWR010000133.1 GCA_017518025.1 Clostridia bacterium | reverse complement strand
TCGTAGATGAACTCGCCCGGCTCGGCGCAGAGTTCCGCGATCTTGCCGTTCTCCACGATCATCATGCACTGGCCCTCGTTGACCGCGATGACCGACTTGTCGGAAATGATATTGTCCTCTCCGTTCCTGTTGGAGGATCTGCCGCCGATCCTCTTCTTGCCCTTCACGGCAAGAACGTCGGAGCTCATGGAGTCACAGTAGAAATATTCCTTCCACTGGTCGCCGAGGTTGCCGCCGATGGCGCCTAATGCAGCCTTGATAAGTCCCATTTTTCAGTCTCCTTTTTATGTATGATTGATGAAATTGTCCGGGTTTCAGCACAATTCTATCATATACTTCGGGCAGAGTCAAGTATTATTCGTCCCGGAAATCCCACACGAGGGTGCCGCTCTCCTCCCGGATCCGGAGGAAGAAGGGTTTGCTCCCCGTGGTGCCCGTGGTCCCGTTGTTATTGTGCATGGAGACGTACATATCTCCCTCGAACGAGGTGAATATCATCCCGTGACCGCCGTTGTAGAGACCGCTGTGGCCGAGTGAGTACAGCGGCACCTCATCCTGGGTCCACGGCCCCGTCACCTCGCCCGACGCACTGCGGGCGACGCCGACGCAGTAGCCGAATCTGTCGCCGTTGGACCAGATCATGAGAAGCTGGCCGTCGGCGCACCTGTACATAAACGGGCCGTCGGTGATCTGTCCCTCCGACCAGACCGGATCGTCCGCCCGGAACAACTCCGCCGGCTCGGAGACGAACTCCTTCAGGTCGTCGGACAGCCGCGCCGCCGCCATGCGGCCGATGGAATCGTCCGTGGACGTCCATTCGTGGACGAAGACCATCCAGGGATCGCCCTGCGGGTCGATGTACAGCGTGCCGTCGATGGAATCCCAGTCGGCGGGGGTAACGTGGCCGTCGGAATGGAGCGTGAACGGTCCCTCCGGCGTGTCGGAAACGAAGATGGCGCATCCCCGGTGGCCGGTGGTCTTCGACCGGTAGGTAGTGAACATATAGAATCTGTCCCCGTATTTGTGGACCTCGGGCGCCCATTTGTCGCCCTTGCAGTCCTCGGGCGTCTCCACCACGTCAGAGGGGCCCTCCCAGGGACCGCGGAGGTCGCCGGACGTGTTCTTGTACATCTTCCAGCCCGTGCCGTACATATAGTAGACGCCGTCCTCCGCCACGATGAACGGATCCCGGAGGGAGTAGACGTCGCTCTCGACGATGGGCAGGTCCCTGCCCTGATAAGTGTACGGGTAACTGCCCGTGTAGTCAAGATCTTTCGGCATTCTCAGTTCTCCTTCGCTAAAGTAGGTGTCAAAGATATATTCCGCGGCGTACTCAAGAACGTACGACCTCAGATACCCGACGGCGACGGTGATCCCCTCTTCGTCCACGGTGACTCTGATCCGGAAGCCCAGCGGACCGAGGTCCTCCGTGATCCCCGCGGCTGCGGGGCGGTCCGCGCCTGCAAGGACGAACTCCACCGGCTTCCTCGCCTCGGTATCGTCGAGGACCCGAGGCATTTTTCTCAGTTTTTCGAGAAATAGCCCGGTCAGGGAATAGCCGTCGACGGCGTTCCCCGGATCGGTTATGATCGCAATTTCGGTCTTCTTCTCGCGCGAGGCGACGACAACGGTGTCCTCCGCTATCTCTACGGAACCGGAGAGCCGGACGGCGAGCGCGGCGACCTCCGCGCGGGTGGCGTTTGAGGACGGATTGAATTTTCCGGCGGAATCTCCGGCGAATATGCCCGCCGCGCGCAAGACCTCCGCCGACGGTGCATACCATTTCTTGAAAGAGCCCGCGTCAGCGAAGGATCCGACCTTCGGCGACGGCGGCAGCAGAACGCCGCGCGAGGCGACGTATCTGTCCATCATCACGGCAAGCTCCGCGCGCGTTACGGGAGCGTTCGGCTTCACCGATCCGTCGGTATATCCCTTCAGGATCCCCTGCTCCGCCGCCCAGCCCAGGTACTTCACGTACCATGCGCCTGCCTTCACGTCAGGAAACGACGCGGCGTACTTCGCCGTGTCGCTCAGATCCGCACCGTCGATCCGCGCAAGGATGGCGGCGATCTCCGCTCTCGTCACGTTCTCTTTCGGCGCAAAGACGGTCCCCGAGCGGCCGTTCATGAGCCCCGCGTCGAAGGCGGCGCTGACTTCCTTATAGTACCACGCCTTCTCCGGCACGTCGGTAAACGGCAATTTCCCGTCTGCAGTGTGCGCCGGGACTGCGGCAAGGAGCGACAAAAGCGTCGCCGCGACCGCCAATACCGAAACGATTTTTTTCATATCATTCTCCCGTTTTTCGTTTTCTGATATAATGATACCACACGCACGGGCGTATTTCAAGAAAAAAACGGCGCGGCGGGGCGACATATTCCGACGCCTCTTGACCCGGGACGGCATTTTGTGATAAAATAACGTCGAAAAGCAGTCGGCAAACAATAATATGCATTTGTATAAAACGGAGTCCGATATGAAAAAAAGACTTTTTGCGGCGACAGTCGCCGCAGTGCTTCTTGCAGTCGCACTCACCTCCTGCGCGGCGAAGGTCAGCACCTCTCCGACCCCTTTGGCTGCGGGAGATCCCTGTGCTCCGCTGGTGGGACTTCTCGACCCCGATTCCGAGGTGCGCGGCGTGTGGATCGCCTCGGTCTGGAACATCGACTACCCCTCTTCGGCGTATCTTTCCGACGACGAGCTGAAGGCGGAGATCGACGACATAATAGACAACTGCAAAAAACTTTCGCTCAACACGGTCTTCTTCCAGGTGCGCCCCGCCTGCGACGCGCTCTACAAGAGCGATCTGTTCCCGGTGTCGCAGTTTCTGTCCGCCGACGGGAAGCTGTCCTTCGACCCCCTGGAGTACATACTCGACAAAGCACATCACAACAAGATCTCCGTCCACGCGTGGGTGAATCCTCTGCGCGTGACTCCCGGCGCCGGGAAGCTCGACTCCCTTCCGAAGGACAGCCCGGCGAGAGTCCATCCGGAATACACGGTGGACTACTGCGGCAGGATCGTACTCAATGCGGGGATCCCCGAGGTGCGCGACCTGGTGTCGGAGGGCGTGCGGGAGATCGTGAAAAGGTACGACGTGGACGGCGTGGTCTTCGACGACTATTTCTACCCCTATCCCCAGAACGACGACAGCGGCAGACCCGTCCCCTTCGACGACGGCGAGACCTTCACAAAATACGGCGGCGGCTTCTCCGACGTCGGCGACTTCCGCCGGGACTCCGTGAACAAGCTGGTAAAGGCGTGCTACGACGCGGTGAAGGAAACGGATCCGGAATGCCTGTTCGGCATCTCGCCCTTCGGCGTGTGGCAGAACGACGACGGCAGCAACGGCGGCTCCGAGACCCGGGGGCTCGAGGCGTATAAGGAGATCTACTCCGACGCCTCCGCCTGGGTGAAGGGCGGATACGTGGATTATCTGTCGCCGCAGATCTATTGGCAGCTCTCCTCCGCCGGAACGCCCTTCGGCACGCTGGCGGACTGGTGGAACGGACTCCTTGGCGGCGGGAACGTGACTCTGTGGGTCTCCCACGCGGCGTACCGCTACGAGGAGGGCGACTGGGCTGACCCCGAAGGGGAGATGGAGCGCCAGGTCACCTACGCCCGGGACGAGATGGCGTACCGCGGGAGCGTCTTCTACGGCTACGCGGAGCTGAAAAACAACGTCGCCGGCGTGGCAGGCGAGATACAGTCGCTTTATGATAATGAGATAATCTATCTGCCGCCGGCCGTGACGGAACAGCAGATAGAGATCACCTCCCACGGGGACGGCGAAACCGTCTACGACGACACGGCGATCCTGACCGGCACGTCGGACCCCGGCAGGGTGCTGTATCTGAACGGCAAGCCGGTGGGGCGGCACAAAAACGGCGATTTCGCCGTGAAGGTGCGCCTCTCGGCGGGAGAAAACCGGTTCCTGTTCACCCAGACCGGCGAGGAAAAGCTGATCGTATTATACAGATGACCGTCAACGACAACGCGCGCGCCGCCGCGCGTTGTTTTTTTCGCATATTTCACGTTTTTTTCGAAAAAAACTGAAACTTTTGTCCCCGGATCGCGATATTAGTGTCAGAGAGTTAGAACAGGAGTGTGGCGCCATGAACGATGAAAAGATAATAGCTCTCTTTAAGGAAAGGGACGAAACTGCGATAACCGAAACGCGGGCGAAATACGGCTCCTCCCTCCGCGGGATAGCAAAACGGATCTGCAGGTCCGACGCCGACGCGGAGGAATGCGAGTCCGACGCTTATCTTGCGGCGTGGAACGATATCCCGCCCTATGATCCGGGGGACCATCTTTTCTCTTACCTCGCGAAGATAGTCCGTGCATCCGCGATCAGCCGCGTGCGCAAGAAGACCGCGCTGAAAAGGGGCGGGGATACCGTCGAGCTGACGGAGGACGTCGCGTCGGCCGCCGACGTCACAGAAAATGAAGTTTTCTCGAGGATGACGGAGCGCGCCGTCAGCGATTTTCTGAGATCGATACCGGAGGAGAAAAGAAATATCTTTCTCAGAAAATACTGGTTCATGGACTCGGTCTCGGAAATCGCCGAACGGTTCGGCGTCAGCGAAGGGAAAGTCAAGACCGTCCTTTTCCGCACACGCAACGATCTGAAGCGTTACCTGAAAAAGGAGGGATTCGAAGTATGAAAGAAAAAGAGTTGATAGAAATGATAAACGGTATCGACGACGACCTGATCGAGGA
>JAFWWR010000132.1 GCA_017518025.1 Clostridia bacterium | reverse complement strand
CTTGCCCTTGCCCTTCACGTCCTGTAAAAGTACGACCTTCATATCATTTCTCCGTTTCCGCCGCCTTGGGCGGCTGATAGTTTTCGGTATCCTGCGGAAGTATTAAGCTTCGTTGTCGAAGTAGTCGTCAATGGCCGCCTTGAGGCGGGTCTCCGCCTCCTCCGCGGTGCATCCCCTGAGCTGTGCCCCGGCTGTATCGAAGTGGCCGCCGCCCTCAAGCTTCTCGAGGATAAGCTGTACGTTCACGTCACCGGCGGACCGGGCGGAAATGTGGATCACGTCAGCGAGCCGCACGATGGCGAACGCCGCTTTGATGCCGCGGACGCCGATAAGGTTGTCCGCAACGGTGGACGCCAGCACCTTGTCCGCGGTGCCTCCCTCTCCGTCCGTCTCGCAGACGGTGATGGCGGTGCATTGTCTGTATACTCTGACTCCCGAGCGGAACTTCGCTTCCTTCACGAAGCTGTCGAGACCCGATTTGAACAGTTCCTGGACCGCCTCGGGAGTGGCGCCGTTATCGTGGAGATAGAGCGCCGCGCCGTAGGTCCGCGCTCCGGTTGAACGGGTGAATTTCTTGGTGTCGAGGATGATGCCGGCGAGCATCAGATTTGCCTCTCCGGTGCCGACGAAGCCGGCGGGGAGCACCTGCTCCATCATTTCAGCCACCAGCTCGCAGGCGCTGGACGCCTTCGTCTCGATGTACTCGATGCTCGGCCTGCGGGAGAATTCCGCGTGCTTCCTGTGGTGGTCGATGACCGCGTATCCGCCGCAGACGCCGATAAGCTCCGGGCACTCCGATATGTCGATGTTGTTAACGTCGGTCATGATGACGAAGGAGTCGGTCCTCACCGAGTCGAGAGCCGCCTCCGAGGTGATGAACAGCTCGTCGGGGATCTCGGGGTCGCCGTCGTAAAGGGTCCTGCAGAGAGCCACGTTCGGGTCCTTCGGATCGGCGACGATGTGCACGTCCACGCCGCAGAACTCAGCGACACGGGAGAGGCCGACGCAGGCGCCGACGGAGTCGTAGTCCGGGTATTTGTGTCCCATGATGAACACGCCGGAGGACCGGGAAATGTGCATGAGCAACTCGTTTGACACCACTCGCGACTTGACGCCGCTCCTCCGCTGGGACGCCTTGGTCCGTCCCCCGAAGAATTCGGTGGTCTCGTCCGACCGTACTACCACCTGGTCGCCGCCTCGGCCCAGCGCCATGTCGAGAGCGGCTCTCGCCGCCTTGTCTTTCTCGGCGAACTCGCCGCGCACCGACGCGATGCCCATGGAGACGGTCACCGGAAGCCGGTCGTTGCCGACCCTGATGTCCCGTATGGAGTCCAGCACGTCGAACTTCGTTTCCTTATACCTGTCGAGGAATCTTTTCTCGAAGATCAGCAGATATCTGTCCCGCTCGAACTCCTTGATGATGCCGTTCACGTCGGTCGCCCATTCTCTGAGGAATTCGTCGATCTTCGTCGCCGCGGGGCGGAAGGACTCGCCCTCGTTCTGGGCAAGCTCGGACAGATTGTCGATAAACACGTACGCCACCACCGGCTCGCTCTCCTCGATCCGCTGATGGAACATGGAAAGCTCGTCGGTCGCCGCCTTGAAACCCGTGGCGGGAGCCGACACGATGAGAACGTCTCCGCGGCTGGATTTGATGGGCTGGACGTTGGCGATATAGTATTCGTTTCCGATCTCAAAGGTGAGGTCTCCGCTTTCCTCCGCGTCGCGGAACTGGTCGCTTGTGATCCCGAGCACCTCGCCCAGGGTCTTGCCGACCGGTCTCTTCACGTCAGGCAGAGCCGAGCCGAGGGCGCTGTTGCACCAGACGATCCTGCCGTCCTGACGGCAGATGAGAACGGGGGAGACCGTTTTGTCCAGACTGTCGAAAACGGCGCGGCTGAGGACCTGCTTGTCCTCGCCGGAGATCACCGGCGCGTTCCTTCTCCTCGAGATGAGGAAGACCGTCAGAGTCACCGCGGCGTAGATCAGCACAGCCACCGCCCCCGCCCTCAGGGCGCGGACGTGGAAGCGCGCCACCGCCAGGGCGTAGCACCCCAGCACGATGACCGCGAATATGCTGCAGATGAAAAACGGCAGATTTCTGGTAAACTTGTTTTTCTTGTTCATTATATCAATACACCTCGGTTTATCCGGCGCGTTTCCGGTTTTTCACGGTGCGGAAAACGCCGAAATATGAGAGAACCGGCAACAGTACCGGGAAAAACACGGCGAAAGCGAACCAGCCGAACGCTGCGGCTGTCACCACCACGGCGATCGCCGCCGTCTTCTTGCCGGCGGTGAGCCGCGATCTCAGGATCGTTCTCACCAGCTCGAGGAACCCGATGCCGGCGAAATACGTCATAAGGATAAAGTGGAGATTGACGATGACGTATGAGCCGGGCGGCGGGATCGTCCCGGACAGAAACGACAGAACGATCGTCACGATGAATATCACCGCGAAGGAAACGGGAGTCGAGAGTTTTTCCGCAAACAGCAGGTCCCGCGTTCCGGCGGCTCTCGTCAGAAGCTTCAGGATCCCCGTG
>JAFWWR010000131.1 GCA_017518025.1 Clostridia bacterium | reverse complement strand
TTCGCCGCCCATCAGGGCATGGTCTACGACGAGCGTCCCATCATTGATACTTTTGCCGATTCAGGCAGGATCCCGAAGTGGGCCGGAGAGTCGGTGGAGGCGATGCGTCTCGCAGGGATCGTCGGCGGCAACGAAAGGGGCGAGTTTTCCCCCGCCGCCACCGCCACGAGAGCGGAGATCGCCACCATGATCATGCGGTATCTCGGAAACGATCCGATGTACGAAAGAATGGAAAACATCCTGAATTACGTGGCGGGCGAGAGCGGAATGGCGTACCTTCCGCTGCCCTTCCGCGACAGAGTGATCGGCTCCGGCACGACAACCTCCATCTCGAATCAGTTCCTGCCCCAGATGGGGCTCAGCGCGGACACCTACGTGATCCTCTTCGACGAGTCGAAGCGCGAGGCGATAGTCCGCGACACCGACGTGAGCATAACGGGAGACGAACCGTACAACAACGACGGTCAGCAGAAGACCGACAACATGGGCGTGGCGAAGCTCGCCATAAAGAATCTCGTCACCGGGGAGGAAACGCCGTACAAAACGGTGCGTCTTCTCGTCAGGCGTTATCTGGGAGAGGAAAACATAGACCCCGACGACTGGGAACCCGGCATGCCGGAGGGCGCCCTTGAGGCGATGCTCGACGCGTCGGTCTACTCCACGGGCGATCTCGGGCGCTTTGCCAAATTCTTCCGCAAGGCGGAGGCGGGCGAGCCCGTGACCGTCGCCTTTATGGGCGGCTCCATCACCGCGCGCGCGTCGGCGGGCGACGTACACTGTTTCGCAAAGCAGACCTTCAACCGGCTACAGAAGATGTATCCGCAGTCCGATATGACTTACGTCAACGCAGGGATCGGCGGTACGGGGTCCGACTACGGCGAGATCCGCCTGGATTCGAACGTGCTCGTCCACAGGCCGGATCTGTTCGTCATCGAATTCGCCGTAAACGATAACCCCGACGCAAGACACCGCGAGGCGTTCGAGACTATCGTGCGCCGGGTGATGTCGATGGATAACGATCCCGCGGTGATGATCCTCTTCGTGGGCGTCGCGCAGGACGGGAACTGCGCTTTCATGAAACAGGTCGCAGACAGATACGGTCTTCCCGTGGCTGATTGCCGTGCGGCGGCGGACCTCGGTCTGGCAAACGGCTGGATGTATACCATCGAACTCAACTACGACGGCGCCCATCCGAGGGAGTGGTTCCACTCGTTCATGGCGCTGTCTCTGGTGAATGAGATCGACCTGATCCTCAAGCGGATCGAGAGCGCCTCCGAAGACGAGCTGGCCGTAAAGCCGCTTCCGGAAAGATTGACCGAGGCGGTGTATGAAGATCTGACGGCGATCCTGCCGGGCAGGGACGCGCCCGACGCAAACGACGGATTCACGGTAGTAAGCGGGCTGTTCAAGTACGACAAGGGATGGCAGGCGACGGACGGGTCTGCGGAGTTGCGGTTCACCTTTCACGCGAAAAACATCTTTGTGACGACTGAAGCCAACGAGGGTTTCGTGATCGAGATCGACGGCGTGTCACAGATATGCGACGAATACGGCGACGCGATACAGGTGTTCGGCGCCGACGAGGCGGCGGATCACACCGTTGTCATCCGTCCCGTGGGCAACGGCTCGCTGGCGTCCGTCACGGGAGTTCTGTACAACTGAGATTTGCGGCGGCTGAACTGCCGCGGGGCTTGATAACAAAAGGGCGCGCTCCCGTGATCGGGAGCGCGCCATTTCTGTTTATTTCAGTAAAACGCGACTATTGTGAATGACGGACCGTTTTGCTGATTATTGAACACTTCTCGGTGCGCCGGTGACGGTGAAGGTTCCGTAGGTCTGGCCGCCGCCGCGGATGGCTATCTCCTGGCCCTGATATGCCATTACGGGTTTGATGAACTCGATCACGACGCCGTGACGGGTCTCGTCCGGGAAGATCCTCTCATCGTTGTATGCGCCGTTGAGGGTGACGAACGACGCGGAATAATCGGTCGTCCCGACGTAATACTGGAATATGTTGTCTTCAGACATGGTGGTGTGCCTGGACTTCGGATCGGAATAGACCGTGCCGGTGACGTATTTCACGGGTTTCAGTCTGCTTCCTATTTTGACGACGCTTGCGCCTCTCTGGACTTTGTCTTTCATCGAGCCGTCGGTGTCGATCTGAATGCCGACGTTGTCGCCCTTCTCAGCGGTGTCAAGGGTCTTGTGGAACATCTCGATGCCGATGACCGTTCCGTCAAGCGCGAGGACTTTGC
>JAFWWR010000130.1 GCA_017518025.1 Clostridia bacterium | reverse complement strand
CGCCTTCGCTCTTGCGGGAAATTCGGGATCGCACGCCGTGAAGCAGTGCTTCGATATCTCCGGCACGTTTGAGCGGAGGGGAAGTATCTTCGCCCCCGCGGGCATTATGTGATCCGTGGTGATGTTGTCGCCCACCTTGAGGGAGCATTTGCAGGAGATCTCGTTCTTCAGCGGCGTGGTCTTCGGGTATTCCTTGATGTTCGGACCCTTCAGCACCTCGACGGACGGCGCTTCTTCCTCCGTAGCCGGGGGAACGATCATATTGTCGTTCACGTCGAACAGATCCGGTATCTCGAACTTCGGCTGCGCGCCGATCTCGCGCGGATCGGCGAGACGGCCGAGCACCGCGGACGCCGCGGCGACCTCGGGGGAGACGAGATAGATCTTCGCGTCCTTCGTCCCGCTGCGTCCCTCGAAGTTCCTGTTGAACGTCCTGAGGGAGATCCCGCCTGAGTTTGGCGACTGCCCCATGCCGATGCAGGGACCGCAGGCGCTCTCGAGGATCCTCGCGCCGCTCTCGATCATCTTGTCGAGAAGCCCGCCCTTCGTCATCATGTGCAGTACCTGCTTCGATCCCGGCGCGATGGCGAGAGACACGTCCGGATGGACGGTCTTCCCGTCGAGGATGTACGCCACCTTCATCATATCGTAAAGGGAACTGTTGGTGCAGGAACCGATGCAGACCTGATCGATCTTCATTCCGGAGAGCTCCGAGATCTTTTTCACGTTGTCGGGCGAATGCGGGCACGCCGCCATTGGCTCGAGGGTCGACAGGTCGATCTCGATCACGCGGTCGTACTCCGCTCCATCGTCCGCGCTGAGCGGGGTGTAGTCGCTCTCGCGTCCCTCCGCCTTGAGGAAACGCCTCGTGATCTCGTCGGACGGGAAGATCGAAGTCGTTGCGCCGAGTTCGGCGCCCATATTCGTGATCGTCGCCCTCTCGGGAACGGAAAGAGTACCGACGCCCTCTCCGGAATACTCGATTATATTACCGACGCCGCCTTTGACGCTCATAATCCGGAGAACTTCGAGGATAACGTCCTTGGCAGATACCCAGTCCCGGAGTTTTCCGCTGAGTTTTACGTTTACGATCTTCGGGTAGGTGATATAGTACGCGCCGCCGCCCATAGCTACCGCCACGTCGAGACCGCCCGCGCCGATGGCGAGCATGCCGATGCCGCCGCAGGTGGGCGTGTGGCTGTCGGAGCCGATCAGCGTCTTGCCCGGCACGCCGAAGCGTTCAAGATGGACCTGGTGGCAGATGCCGTTTCCGGGTCTGCTGAAGTAGATGCCGTGCTTCTTCGCCACGGAGCCGATGAATCTGTGGTCGTCGGCGTTCTCAAAGCCGGACTGGAGCGTGTTGTGGTCTATGTACGCGACGGACTTCTCCGTTCTGACGCGGGGGATCCCCATTGCCTCGAATTCAAGATACGCCATGGTTCCCGTGGCGTCCTGAGTCAGCGTCTGGTCGATCCGGAGGCCGATCTCGGTCCCTTTTTCGCTTATCCCGTCAACGATGTGCGCGTCGATTATCTTTTCCGCAAGCGTGCGCTTTTTCTCCATATTTTCCGCTCCTTCCGGGGTAATTTATAATTTGTGAATAAGTATACCGCAAAATCGGTTCCGTGTCAACATTCGTGACGTCAAAAAAACCTCTTATCACGGCCTGATTTCCGTCGATATTTCAATGTTTTTCTGTTGAAACGGCCGTGTAAATATGATAAAATATCTGCTGAACTGAAAAACGGATCAAAAACCCCGAAAGGAGTATCATCGTATGAGCTTTTCTGTGTCTCATCTTACAAAAAAGTACGGAAATAACGTTGTTCTCGACGATCTTTCCTTCAATATGGACGGCCCGGGCGTCTACGCGCTTCTCGGCACCAACGGCGCCGGGAAGACCACCGCGATCCGCATGATGCTCGGTATGCTTTCCCGCGACTCGGGCGAGGTCCTCTGGAACGGCGCCCCTCTCGATACCACCACCTGCAACGTTGGTTATCTCGCCGAGGAACGGGGGCTTTATCCGAAATACGCCCTGATGGATCAGCTCACGTATTTCGCCTCTCTCAGAGGCATCACAGGCGACGAGGCAAAAAAACGTATCAGATACTGGGCGGAGCGGCTGGAGGTGACGGAGTACCTATATCCCGAGGCCGCAGCTCAGACGCTTATCGGCGAGAGCAGGCCCTCTCTGCTCAGAAAGCGGACCAAGCCGAAGCTTGCGGACCAGCTCTCAAAGGGAAATCAGCAGAAGATCCAGCTTATGTGCGCGCTTATTTCCGATCCGGAGTTGATCATCCTTGACGAGCCCCTCTCCGGTCTCGACCCGGTGAACACGGATATTTTCCGTAACATCATCAACGAGCAGATCGAAAAAGGGAAGTATCTCATCATGTCGAGCCATCAGATGGCGACGGTCGAGGAATTCTGTACCGACATCACCATCCTCGACAAGAGCAAAACGGTTCTTCAGGGCAACCTGAACGAGATCAAAAAAAGCTACGGCAGAGTAAACCTCCACCTTAAAACGGAGGGCGACGTGTCGGCCATTATCGGGGAGAACGGCGCTCTAGTGCTCAGCGTAAAAGAGAACGAATACCGTCTTCGAGTTTCGGGAGAGGATCAGGCGTCGCGCCTGCTTTCATCTCTTATCGCGGGCGGCGCGACGGTGATCGCCTTTGAGCTCACCGAACCTTCGCTTCATGAGATATTCGTCAGGACCGTGGGTGGCGCAGATGAAGAACAGTAAATCATTCGAGGGAACGGGGAAGGTCTTCCGTTTTACGGTGAAGCAGTTTTTCAAAAGCCGCGCTAACGTGATCTCCTTCGTCATTCTTCTTCTGCTCGCACTCGCGTCTGTGCCGATGATTTCTTTGTTCTCGTCCCGCGGCGGCGATCCGATGACGTCTCTCTCGGATCTTGAAACCGTTTACGTCAAAAACGGGACCGGATACGACGAGCTTTCCCCCGCGTCTCTTTCGCAAATAACAAAGCAATATTCCGACGTTGAGTTTTTCGGGGCGGACGACGATTTTGACGAGACTGAACTCGGAAAAAAGGACCTCCTCGTTTCAGTCGAATATAACGAGGAGAACAACGTGTTCAATATAGACGTCCTCTCGTCAAAAGATTCGTCAGCCGGGATCATCGCCAAGGAACAGCTCGCCACGATCGTCAGAGATCAGCTGAACGCGGCCCGTTTTGTCGGGAGCGGCTACGGCGAGCTTCTGAACGTCCCCGAGGTCAGCGTCAACTCCGGCAAAGTTGAGGATTACGGCAAAGAAGGAAAGGATTTCGGCGTATCCTTCGGCGTCCAGTACGGATATTCGATCATAATGATGATGTTCTGTATGCTTTCCGCCTCTTATATCATCAGATCCGTCATCGAGGAGAAAAGCTCGAAACTCGTGGATCTGATGCTTGTCAGCGTGAAGCCGGATTCACTTATGGCGGGGAAGATCCTCGGAGTCATGACCTGCGTTTTCACAATGATCATCTCGTTTATCGCCGCGATCTTCCTGTCTTATTTCGTGTCAGGGCTGTTCATGGACATCACCCCGGTAAAGGAGATCATAACCTCGCCCTCTTTCTCAAAGCTCCTCGGCGGGTTCGGCTTCCGGACCGTCCTCATCGTACTGGTGTCGGCGCTGCTCGGCTATCTTACGTTCTCTGCCATCTCCGGCATTTTCGGAGCCACCTCGTCCTCTCTCGAGGAGGTCGAACCGACGAATACCGCGGTGGTATTCCTGATCCTTTTCGTCTATTTTATCGCGCTGTTTTGCGGAATGACGGGCGGCAGAGTCATGGGGACCGTTATCTCTCTCGTTCCCCTCGTTTCCGTCTTTTCCGCTCCGGCACAGTTCGTGCTTGGTAATATCGGACTGCCGGTCCTCATCCTTTCGTGGGTCATCCAGGCGGCTGTGGCGCTGGGGCTGCTTAAACTGTGTTCCAAGGTGTATTCCGGTCTGGTGCTCTACAAGGGAACGAGACTTAAACTCAGACAGGTATTCTCCGTTCTGCGCGGAAAGTCTGTTTCGTAAAGGGGGGGAGTGAATGATGAAAAATATGTTCGGCGGCTTCGGCAAGGTATTCGCCTTCACGTTCAGACATCATGTGAGCAGCGCGGCGTATAAGAGGACCCTTGCGATCCTGCTCTCCGTCCTGATACTTGTTCCCGCTGCGGCGATGCCGCTCGCAGAGATATTTTCGAAAAAAGAAGAAAAGCGTGACGTCGCCGTGGAAAACTGGATCGTCGCCGATCTTACCGGAGAGGAAGATCCCGACTGGTCCGTGCTTTCGTATCTGTACCCCGGCTCGACCGTGTCCGTTTACAGCGATACGGAGTCGGCGTTTGCCGACGACAGGCCCGGGAGGACTCTGTGCCTCGTCGTCAATAAGGATCAGAACGGTTATCAGTTTGACGTTTTGTCTCCGGTGGTCTCCATTCTTGATGAAAAGGACGCCGGCGCCGCGGCGGACGTTATAAGAGAAAGCGCGTACCTCCTTGTTTTCTCCCGGCTGGATCTTGAAAACGGCCTTCCGCCGGAGCTTGTCGCTCCGGTAGAGTCAGACTTGCTTTCCCTCGACGGAGAGGGCGCTGACCCCGTTTCCGCCGCCCGCGACGTGGTAGTCGTAGTGGTGCCTTACGTTGTCCTTTTCCTGCTTTATTTCATGATCCTCTTCTTCGGTATCGGAGTTGCGAACTCTGTCATCATGGAAAAGAACTCGAAGCTCCTTGATATGATGCTCGTCAGCGTCAGAACGGACGGGATGCTTCTCGGGAAGGTATGCGCCGTCGCGCTGTCCGGCGTTCTTCAGTTTGTACTGTATATTGCCGGAACGGTCGCCGGGTTCGCGATCGGAACGGCGATCGTCAAGGTGCTGAGCCCGGACACCACCATGGGCATCATCAGGTTTATCGAATCTCTCAGCTTTTTCAAAGGTGTTTTCTCCGTCACAAACGTTTTGCTGACCCTTCTGATATTTGTCGCGGGATTTTTCCTCTACTGTGCGCTTGCTTCCGTAGGCGGCGCTATGGCAGGCAAGCCGGAGGACCTCGGCTCCACCAATTTGCTGTTCACCGTGATACTTGTGTTCAGTTATATGTTCACCATCAACCCCGGCGGAGCGGGAGTCAGATCATCGGGATGGGTGGAGTGGTTCCCGTTCACGTCGATCCTTGTTCTTCCCGGCAAGATAATCCTCGGCGAGGTGTCGCCCCTTCGGGTGCTCGGCGCATTCGCCGTTATAGTCGTCACGGCAGTTCTCGTTATCCGGCTGGCGGCGCGGATCTACCGGATGATGGCGTTTTACAGAGGCAACGCGCCCAAAGTCGGCGACGTGCTGAAGAGTGTATTTTCGAATAATTAAAGGAAGGTTGTTCAAGATGGACTTCAAAAAATCAAGGCACATATTTTTCGATTTCGACGGTACTGTGATCGATACCGGAAAAGGAGTCAAAAACGGCGTCAAATACGCCCTGGAGCACTACGGGTTCAAAATCCCCGATACAAGCGTGCTCAACGGGTTTATGGGTCCGCCGCTCTCTGATTCTTTCCCGAGATTCTACGGCTTTTCCGCCGAAAAGACCGAGGAGGCCATCGAGGTCTACAGAGAGTATTACAGAGAGAAGGGCGTTCACGAATTTGAACTTTACCCCGGGATAGAAAACCTTCTTAAGACGCTTCGCGATCACGGGCGGGACCTTTTCATCGCAAGTACAAAACCGGAGAAATTCGTTAAACTCATCATGGCAGACGCGGGGCTCGACAAGTATTTCCGATTCATCGGCGGCGCAACCCTTGACGGATCCATGGAGGATAAACCCGACATCATCAATTACGTTCTTGCCAACAACAGCGATCTTGACCGTTCGTCGTCCGTTATGATCGGAGACCGGAAATTCGATATCAACGGAGCTAAGATCTGCGGTCTCCCGTCCATCGCCGTCCTTTACGGATACGGAAGCAGGGAAGAGCTCGAAGAGGCGGGCGCTGACGCTTTTGCCTCAAGTACCGGAGAACTTCTCGATCTGCTGATCTGAACGTACTTATCCGAAAGTTCATTTTGACCGCTCCGTATCATAAGATAAACAAAAGTCTTATGATACGGAGTTTTCAGATTGAAAAAGATCAAACTGTTTATGCTGAACGCGGCCGGGCTTTCTGCGGTAAATATCACCCTGAGATTTGTCGCCGTAAGCTTCAACGCCTACGTCGCGGCGAAGATCGGGGCGGAGAGTATGGGCCTGTTCTCTCTCGTTATGAGCGTTTACGGGCTCGCCGTGGTCGTCGCCACATCCGGGGTCAATCTGGCGTCCGTGCGGCTTACCGCGGAGAAGCACGCGCTTCTCGAAAGGCGCGGAGCCGGGAAAGACGACTACAGAAAATGTTCTTCGTCCGTGATAAGATCATGCGTGCTTTACGGCGCGTTGTTCAGCGCGCTGACCTCCGCAGTCCTTTTCTTCCTGTCGCACCCGGTCGGTGTCTATCTTCTCGGCGACGTCAGGTGCGTAAAATCGCTGAAAGTTCTTGCGCTGAGTCTTCTCCCGATATCTCTGTCATCCGCAGTTTCCGGCTATTTCACCGGCGTCAGGAAAGTTTATAAAAACGCGGTCACCGTCGTGACCGAGCAGGCGGTGAAGATCGCCATAACTTCCGCTGCGCTGACAGCGGCGATCCCGGCCGGCGCAGACGCGGTGGAATACGCATGTCTCGCCGTTGTGGGCGGGTCCGCTCTGGCGGAAGGTGCTTCTCTGGCACTGAACGTTCTGCTTTACGTTTTCGATTCAAAGGTATCACCCGGGACTGTCCTGAAGAATAATT
>JAFWWR010000129.1 GCA_017518025.1 Clostridia bacterium | reverse complement strand
TTCACATTCTCATGTCCCGCCAGCGCGTCGGACTTGTACGTCACCTTGATGGCGCCGTCGGTGGGCTGCCAGTTGATACCGAGCAGCTTCATCACGGGATGAGCGTAGATCTTGATATCGTACGCAATCAGTGCCGGTTTGCCCTTTATATCCACGTCCACGCGGTTCGCCTCGACAACGGCTGTCGCCGGCATTTTACCCGTGAGGATGATGTCGTCGTTTTCATAGAGGACGCCCTCGGTCTCGCCGAGCACGGCGGAGATCACTTTATCGAATACGGAAAAGTCCAGGAACGAGAACACGGAGAAGCCTTCCGTCTCGAAGGTGACCGTGTTTCCGTCGGTCTCCGCGGCAAGAGGCGCCGCCTCGGTCTCACTGTCAAAGTGGACGACCTGAACGTCGGAAACCTCTCCGGCGTCCAAAAGTTCGACGGAGACTTTTACGTTTTCGTTGGGCTGATACTCCACGCCGTCCTTGACGATGGAGATATCGAACATCTTTGCATAGGAAATGCTCTCGACGCCGCTTCCGACCGTTTCTGCGGCCGTGCGGAGCATATCCGCGCTGCTGATCTCGGACACGTTCAGTTCGGCGTCGTCGGGAATGCCCGCAGATTCGTCATAAATAACGGTGATTTTGTAAGTATACCCGTCCTCCGCGACGATGGTCTTCTCGATAACGGAACCCACCGCGTAGATCGAGAAGCTTTCCGCGTCGAAGGTGACGGCGGAGTCGACGGCGTCCACGGACGCGACAAACTCCGGCTCCGACTGCTCGTCCTGCATGTGGTACACGCTGAGGACGCCGTCGGCGTCGGCAAAAACGTCGCTCTTCACGGTTACCTGAACGGCTCCCTCGGAGGGCTGCCACGGTATGCCGAGAAGCTTCATTATACTGTTTGCGTAAATCTTGATATCGTACGCGATGAGCGCGTCGCGGCCGTCTACCTGTACGTTGACGGGAGTCGCCTCGACCGTGCCGAGAAGCGGCATCCGTCCCGTGAGGATGATGTCGTCGTTTTCGTAAAGCTTACTGTCGCCGAAAATGGCGTTGATGACGCGGCTCGCAAGAGACGTGTCGTTGAACGAGAATATGGAGAATCCGTCCGTCTCGAAGGTGACGGCGCCCCTCGAGGTGGAGGCGTCAAGCTCCGTCGGGACGTTCTCGTCGTCAAAGTGGACCACGCGGAGATCCTCCACGGACTCCGCTTCGCTCTCCATCAGTTCCACGGTGACGCGGACGCTGTCGTTCGGCTGGTACTCCGTTCCGGCGTCGTCAACTATGGCGATGTCGAACAGTCTGTTATAAGTGAGCGCGGAGAGCTCCACGCCCAGGGTGGCCGCGGCGTTCTCAAGATAGGTCACGTAATCCTCGGAGTCGAGGGAGACCTCCTCGGCGCGGATCTCCGCGTCCTCCGGGAAGCCGGAATCGTTGTCATACAGAACGGTGATCCTGTAGGTGTTGCCGTCGGACGCCACGAGCGTCTTGACGAGCTGGTTGGCGAACAGATAATATGTAGAATTTTCGTCCGCCATGAACTTGACGGAGTCGCCGCCGACGGAAACCGTCTCGGCCGTCGTGAAATAACCGTATCTGTTCTTTTCGAGGACGCCGACGGAGTTGCCCTCCGCCAGAGTCTCCGCGATCTTCTCGCTGTGGAGTTCCACCGCAAGAGAATCTTCGGGAGCATACACCTCGCCCTCGCCGTCGTAGACGGTGAGATCGTACGCCGAGAACGTGGTCTCCGACCCGCGCGGGATCGCCGCGGGCTCCACGGTGGCGGACCCGTCCTCCGGCAGGACGCCGGAAATCACCGCGTATTCGGAGCCGTCGATGTCGACGGTCCACTCCACCTGCGTCGGCTCGACGGCGGGCGCGTCGGTCTCCGGCGCTTCCGTGCCGGTTGCGTCGGTCGCGTCCGTTGCAATCGCGTCCGTTGCAATCGCGTCGGCGGCGGTAGGTTCCCCGAGGAGAGCTTCCGTTACGGCGGAAGTGTCAAACCAGGTCTCGGCCTCCTTGACCGTCTCCGTCCTGTTGGACTCGGCAAAAACGACAGACGAAAGCGTGGAGAAAAGCATCAGCGCCGCAAGAAACAGCGAGAGCGCGCTTTTTCCCCATGTTCTGTCACTATTCAGCTTTCTTTTCAGATTACCGAACAAGTTTCTCATCTTGCTTCCTTTCAATAATTCCCGTATACGTCAGCAACATATTGCCTGAATCTTTTACAGTTTATTTGGTTTTGTTCAGCGAAACGGCGTCGGACAGTCGACCACCCGCTTTGTCTTCCGCGGGAAAATCCAAATTACGAAAAACTACGCGATGGCTTGATATATAATGAGTTTCGGGAAATCGTGCCCTGTCCTGCAGAATGAAAAAAATCATTTTTTCGAACAAAAACCCATTTTGAAAAATTATATCACAATCCGCGTCTTCTGTCAACAAAAAGATGCGAAAAATCCTTAATTTATTTCGCGGAAATGATGTGTAAACTGCCCAATTATTTACACTTTTATACACTTATTATATAGCGAACTTTATTTTTATTCATCCGTCATTTGCCCGAAAACGGAAAAAACCGCCCCGTTTCCGGGGCGGATCATGCTTTGGTATCTTCAATATTCCGTTATTCCGTCGAAGGCGAGGGACGCGTCGCCGGTGAGGGTGACCCTGCCTCCCTCGTACTTCACCAGCAGGTCCCCGCCGATGACTTTCACGGTGATCTCCTCGCCCTCGGAGCAGTAGCCGTTCCTCACGGCCGCCACTACCGCGGCGCAGGCGCCGGTGCCGCAGGCGAAGGTCTCGCCGTTGCCCCGCTCCCAGACTCTCATCCTGAGAGTGGTGGGATCCACCACCCGGACGAACTCGGTGTTCACCCGCTCCGGGAAAATGGGGTCGTTCTCGAACTTCGGGCCGATCCGCTCGAGATCCAGCTCGTCCAGCCGAGGCAGGAATGTCACGCAATGGGGGTTTCCGACGGAGACGCAGGTGATCCGGTACTCGCCGCCGCCGATGGCGGTGGGGCGGTCGACGATCTCGGGCTCCGGCAGCGTGCAGGGGATCTTTTTCGTCTCCAACGTCGCCTCGCCCATGTCGACTCCCGCCATGGTGACCCGGGAATCTGCGGTGTAGACCGTCACGGGGCGGATCCCCGCCTCGGTCTCAATGTTGATCACGTCCTCCCGGGCAATGCCCCGGTCGTAGACGTATTTCGCCACGGAACGGATGCCCGTGCCCGCGATGACGCCCTCGCTGCCGTCCCGGTTGAACAGGCGCATCCTCACGTGCGCCCCGGGGACGGTGGGCTCCTCGATGAGCGCGATGCCGTATCCGCCCACGCCCCGGTGGCGGTCGCAGAGGCGGATGCACAGGGATTCGGGGCAGGTGATGGAGCCGTCCCGGTTGTCGATGACGATGTAGTCGGCGCCGGTGGTCACCATCTTGGAGAAGGCGAGCTTCGAGCGCTCGTTCCTCATCTCCTTTATGTTCACCAGCTCCGTGTTGTGCTCCGCGTAGCGGCTGGCGATAAGGTCCGCCAGCGCCCCCGCCGTGTCGAGCGACGTGATGCAGGGAACAGACAGCGGAATGGCGATCTGGTGCAGGTAAATGAAGTCGCCGACGCTCTCCCCGTCAGCTGAGGAGGTGTAAACGACGTAGCTGATCTTCCCTTCTTTCAGCAGATCCGGCAGGTCGGCGCGGACGTCGCCGACGACGTTCACGTCGATCCCCAGGCGGGAGATGACCTCCGCGGTCTCCTCCGTCGCCCAGAGGGTGAATCGCAGGTCGTGGAGCTTTTTCGACAGGTCGATGACGTCGTGGACGTCGTTCTCGCCCGCGTGGATGAAGAATCCGACGCCTTCCCTGCCGAGGGACGAGGGCAGGAGCAGCCCCGCCGAGCGCATCCCCTTGAACAGCGCCTCGTTCAGGTCCTTGCCGATGCCCAGCACCTCGCCGGTGGACTTCATTTCCGGGCCGAGGCCGGAGAACGCGTCCGGCAGCTTCTCAAATGAGAAGACCGGCACCTTCACGGCGTAGTAGGGCGGCGTCCGGTAAAGGCCGGTGCCG
>JAFWWR010000128.1 GCA_017518025.1 Clostridia bacterium | reverse complement strand
TTTCCCGGGCGGCGTCGAGCATTCCCTCCGATATATCGATCCCCGTCACGTCGTACCCGAGCATAGAGAGCTCCGTCGTGAGCGGTCCGGTGCCGCAGCCGAGATCCAGCACGCGCCGCACCTCGCCGGAACCGTATTCCTCAAAGCACGTCTCGGCAAAGTCCGCCAGATCCCCGTAGTCCACGTTTGAGTTGAGTTTGTCATACACCCCCGAGAGGGCGTCGTAGCAGGATCCGTCCATGAGTCCTCCTCCGCGGGAGCCGTCACTCCTGACCGGCGTCCGGCAGGGCGACCCCCGCCTCGTCCAGCCGGTCGAGTATCTTTTTGTAGCCGCCGCCTCCGTACTTGATGCACCGGTTGACCCGGCTGATGGTGGCGGTGCTGGCGGTGAGATTGCCCGGTTCCTCCAGGATCTCGCTGTATACCTTGTTTTCCGTCAGCAGTTTTGCCACGCGGATCCTTTTCGCCATCTCGTCAAGCTCTTTCACCGTGCAGAGGTCCTCGAAGAAATCGTAGCATTCGTCGATGGTCTCAAGCGACAAGATCGCGCGGAACAGGTAGTCCTTGTGAGCGCTTTTTCTGTTCATGATCGATCCCTTTCACATAACCGTTTTTGTCCGGGTTCTATTATACTGTATCGTTTTAACTTTGTAAAGTACAAAAGTGACGAATCGCGCCGCTTTTCTGCGGACTCTCTTTGTCATATTATCACTTCCGTCAAAATATGATTGGGGTGAAACAAAGTTTTGCCGCGATCTCGCGGAGAAAGGGAGGATAATATGAGGATCATGGGAACGGCTGATAACGGGAGAAGAGGAGGCGGGAGGATGACCCCCGCGGGAGAGGACTATCTGATGAGGATCTACGTTCTCTCCGGGGAGGGGCGCGAGCCGGTGCGGATCAAGGAGCTGTCGGAGGATCTCCGCGTGTCGCCGTCCTCCGCCTCGCGGATGGCGACCGCCATGAGCGCCCGGGGTCTGGTCAACTTCCGCCGGTACGGCTACATCACCCTCACGGAGGACGGCAGGGAGCTGGGCGAGTATCTCGTGAGACGGCGGCGCGTGCTGATCCGGTTCATCACCGCCCTCCGTGGCGACAGGGACGCCGACGCGGAGGCGGACGCGGCGGAGCACTGCCTTTTCCGCGACACCGTACGCGCCATGGAGGTGTTCCTCGACCACTGGGACGGCGGCGAAAACGGCTGCGGCGGAGAATAATCGAAAAACAGTTGAAATGACGCCTCCCGTAATGTATAATTATAAAGAGATGTATATTACGGAGGATAACGGATGATAAGAAAACTGCTGAAAAGCGTACGTGAGTATAAAAAAAGCTCGATCCTCGCGCCGATCTTCGTGTCTCTCGAGGTGATAATGGAAGTCATTATCCCCCTCTTTACGGCGCGGCTCATCGACTACGGGATAAACGACGGAAACATGAATTACATACTGAAGACCGGAGCGATCCTCGTCGCCTGCTGCGCCGTCTCGCTCATTTTCGGCGTGCTGTCGGGCAAGCACGCCGCTCAGGCGTCGGCGGGCTTCGGCAGGAACCTGCGCTCCGATATGTTCGACGCGGTCCAGTCGTATTCTTTCTCGAATATCGACAAGTTCTCCACGTCGTCCATCGTCACCCGCCTCACCACGGACGTGACGAACATACAGAACTCCTACCAGATGATAATAAGGGTGGCGGTCCGGGCGCCGTTCATGATGATCTTCGCCCTCGTCATGGCGATCCGGCTCTGCCCGCGGCTGGCGTGGGTCTATCTCACCATCGTCCCGATCCTCGGGATCGGTCTCTGGCTCATCATGAGCCACGCTCACCCCATTTTCGAGCGTGTTTTCAAGACGTACGACAAGCTGAACCGCGTGGTGCAGGAAAACCTGCGCGGCATCCGCGTGGTCAAGTCCTTCGTCCGCGAGGACCACGAAAAGGAAAAATTCAATTCCGTGTCGAACGACATTTACCGCGACTTCACCAAGGCGGAAAAGCTCATCGCCTTCAACGGGCCGCTGATGCAGTTCTGCGCGTATTTCTGCATACTGATGATCTCCTGGTTCGGAGCGCGGCTGATCGTGGGCTCCGGCAACGACGCCGCGAAGGGGTTCACGGCGGGTCAGCTCACCTCTATGATAACCTACTCAATGCAGATCCTCATGAGTCTCATGATGGTTTCCATGATATTCGTCATGATCGTCATCTCCCGGGCGTCCGCGGAGAGGATCGCGGAAGTGCTCGACGAGACCAGCGACCTCTGCGATCCCGAAGACCCGCTGACGGAAGTGAAAGACGGCTCCGTCCGGTTCGATCACGTGACCTTCGCCTATTCGAAACGAGCGGACAAGCCCTGCCTCGACGACGTTTCGCTCTCGATACCAAGCGGAGCCACCGTGGGTATCATCGGCGGGACGGGCTCCTCGAAAAGCACGCTGGTCCAGCTCATCCCGCGCCTTTACGACGTCACCGGGGGCTCTGTCAGCGTGGGCGGCGAGGACGTGAGGCGGTACTCCCTCGACGTTCTGCGAGAAGCCGTGGCGATGGTCCTGCAGAAGAACGTCCTGTTCTCCGGCACGGTGAAGGAGAACCTCAGGTGGGGCGACGAGAACGCCACCGACGAGGAGATCGAGAGAGTCTGCCGGCTGGCTCAGGCGCACGATTTCATCATGGCTCATCCCGACGGATACGACAGGATGATCGAACAGGGCGGCGCCAACGTGTCCGGCGGTCAGAAGCAGCGGCTGTGCATAGCCAGGGCGCTGCTGAGACACCCGAAGGTGCTGATCATGGACGACTCCACCAGCGCGGTGGACACCAGGACCGACGCTCTCCTGCGGCGCGCCCTTGCCGAGGAGGCGCCGGAGACCACAAAACTGATAATCGCCCAGCGGATCACCTCCGTCATGGACGCCGACATGATAGTCGTCATGGACGACGGCAAGATCAACGGAGTCGGCACCCACGACGAGCTGATGAAGACCAACGATATCTACCGCGAGGTGTACGAATCTCAGCAGAACGGGGGTAAGATGGCATGAACAGAGGAAGCAAATTCACCCCCATGGATAAGGACGGAAAGCGGATGAAGTTCCGCAAAAAGACGTTCACAAGGATACTGAAGTATCTTTTCACCTACAAATATTCGCTCCTGACGGTGGCGGTCTGCATCATCATCAATTCCCTCTGCACCGTGGCGGGCGCCATGTTCCTCAGACGGCTGATCGACGACTACATCCTTCCGCTCATCGGCGTGAAGAACCCCGATTTCGGGCCCATGACCGCCGCCGTGATGACCATGGGAGCCGTTTATCTCGCCGGCATCGCCGCAAACTTTACCTTCAACCGGATCATGGTCCGGGTGGGGCAGGGCGTGCTGAAAAAGATCCGCGACGAGATGTTCGCCCACATGCAGACGCTTCCCATCAGGTATTTCGACACCAACACCTTCGGCGACGTGATGAGCCACTACACCAACGATACGGATACGCTGAGGCAGCTCATCTCGCAGACGATCCCCCAGACGTTCTCGTCGCTTATCACCGTCATGTCGTCTCTCGTAGCCATGCTGATCACCAGCGTATGGCTGACGCTCATCATCCTCACTACCGTTACCCTGGTCATGATCGTCTCCCGGAAAATCGCCGCGCGGTCCGGGCGGTACTTCATAGGCCAGCAGCGTTCCCTCGGTCAGCTCAACGGATTTATCGAAGAAATGATCAGCGGACAGAAGGTGGTCAAGGTCTTCTGCCACGAGGACGAGGCGAAGCGCGACTTCAAGGTGAAGAACGACCAGCTCTGCAGGGATTCCACCGCCGCCAACAAGTACGCCAACATCCTGATGCCCATCATGGGCAACCTCGGCCATCTCCAGTACGTGATACTGGCCGTGGCGGGCGGCGCTCTCGCCGTGTCGAATCTCGGCGGCATCGGGCTGACGCTGGGGACCGTGGCGTCGTTCCTGCAGCTCTCGAAAAGCTTCACCAACCCCATCAACCAGATCTCGAACCAGATCAACGCCTTCATCATGGCTCTCGCGGGAGCGGAGAGGGTGTTCGACCTGATGGACGAGAAGCCGGAGACTGACGAGGGCTACGTGACTCTCGTCAACTCCGTCACCGACGCGGACGGCAACATCACCGAGAGCGCGGAGCGGACCGGATCGTGGGCGTGGCGCCATCCTCACGGGGACGGCACCGTCACCTACACGCCGCTGGCGGGCAAGGTGGAGTTCTTCGACGTGGACTTCGGCTACAACGAGGAGAAGATCGTTCTCCACAACATCACCATGTACGCCGAGCCGGGGCAGAAGGTGGCTTTTGTCGGCGCCACGGGCGCGGGAAAGACCACCATCACGAACCTCATCAACAGATTCTACGACATCGCCGACGGCAAGATACGTTACGACGGCATCAACATAAACAAGATAAAGAAGGCGGATCTGAGGCACTCCCTCGGCATCGTGCTCCAGGACGTGAACCTGTTCACCGGCACGGTCATGGACAACATCCGGTACGGAAAGCTGGACGCCACCGACGAGGAGTGTATCGCCGCGGCGAAGCTGGCGGGAGCCGACGGATTCATCCGGATGCTTCCCGACGGGTATCAGACCGTGCTGTCCGGCGACGGCTCGGGGCTGTCCCAGGGTCAGCGCCAGCTCATTTCCATCGCCCGGGCGGCGGTGGAGGACCCGCCGGTGATGATACTGGACGAGGCGACCTCGTCCATCGACACCAGGACGGAGGCCATCGTTCAGCGCGGCATGGACGCGCTGATGAACGGCAGGACGGTGTTCGTCATAGCTCACCGGCTGTCGACCGTACAGAACTCCGATGTCATCATGGTGCTTGACTTCGGCAGGATAATCGAGCGCGGAAGCCACGAATCGCTTATCGCGGAGAAGGGAAGATACTATCAGCTTTACACCGGCGCGTTCGAGCTTGAATAAAACGGAGGACGAAATGAAAAAGATTATGCTCGTGTTCGGCACGAGGCCGGAGGCCATCAAAATGTGCCCCCTGGTCCTCGAACTGAAGAAAAGAGACGGGATCGAGACGGTGGTCTGCGTCACGGGACAGCACCGGGAGATGCTGGATCAGGTGCTGGGCGCCTTCGGCGTCACCCCGGACTACGACCTGTCCATCATGAAGACGGGGCAGACTCTGTTCGACGTGACCGTCAACATCCTGGAGAGGATAAAGACGGTGCTGGAGGAAGTGAAGCCCGACGTGGTCCTTGTCCACGGCGACACCTCCACCACCTTCGTCACGGCTCTGGCGTGCTTCTATATGCAGATCCCGGTGGGTCACGTGGAGGCGGGACTCCGCACCTACAACATCTACTCCCCCTATCCCGAGGAATTCAACCGC
>JAFWWR010000127.1 GCA_017518025.1 Clostridia bacterium | reverse complement strand
TTCGCCACCCTTGACGCAAACAAGCTCATCTATGAAGATATTCTGAAACTCGTTGGTAACAAATAAAGGATAAAAAACGGAGAACAGGAAGATGACGCCGGAGTACAGAAGGACACAGGTCACAGCATCGGACCCGCGCCAGCGCGAGCCCGTTCTGTACGTGTACCCTGACGGCATCTTTACCAAATCCCAGAAAAAGCGGCGTATCGACATGATCTTCCACGGATGGGACCATCTGAAAAAGGACCCGCCGAAGGAGAAGCTGGCGCCTGCGCCCCGCGACGAGGCGGAGGAACGGGATTTCTACACTGACCGGGGTGCGGAGGCGTACCGGGTCAGTTTCGACCCGCCGGGGTCGGGCGACACCATCCTCGTGAGCCGTCCTTCCGCAGGCAAAAACGACGGAGGAAGGAAAAGGGGAGGCCTCTTCGGAAACGCAGGCGACAGAAACCGCAGGGATCTGAAAGACGTCAAAGAAAAAGCCGCCAGCAGACGGCGGTTCATCGAGCACAAGCGGGGCCTGTTCCTGGCTCTGCTGATCACCGCGTTCGTCGTTATCCTGCTGGGACTGATATATAAGTTCTTCTTCGTGGTGCGCAATATCAAGGTCGAAGGAACGGACAGATACACCGCTGAGGAAATAATCGAGGCCTCCGGCGTCCGCTACGGGGCGAATCTCTATTCGTTCCGCTCCAGCACGGCGGGGAACAACGTCACCCTCCGGTGCCCCTACGTGGAGTCGCTCGACGTCCACCGCGTGGTGCCGAACGGAGTGATCATGACGGTGACGGAAGACGTTCCGAGATACTTCGCCGTGATATTCGGCGAGACCAAGATACTGTCGGACGGTCTGCGCGTCCTCGGCACCCTCGGAGAGGGGGAGGAGATCCCGGAGGGGCTTATCAAACTCAAGCTTCCGGCGGTGACCGCCTCTGTGGAGGGCCGCCTGGTGGAGTTCAGAACTGCGAGAAACGACCGCGTGGTCCGAGACCTGCTCTCAGCCCTTGAAAACAGTCCTCTTGCCGACAGAGTGAACACCGTGGATCTCAGAAGCGAGTTCGATATCAAGGTTGTCAGCGACTCGAAATACCTGCTCGAGGTGGGCAATTCTTCCGACGCGGAAATGAAATTCAAAACCGCGGCGAAGGTGCTGGAGGACGAGATGTTCGCAACCGGAATGAAGGCGAAACTCGACCTGACCCAGCTCGAAAAAACCAGCGTGATCATAGACAACACCCTGGAATTCGACTGATATTTACGGTTGACTAAAACGGATTTTCTATAAAAGACAATAGTCAATATGTCCCGGAATACCCCCGAATTACCCTTGAAATCATTGAAAAAACGCCATTTTGCGTTGAAATTTGACCTAATGTCTAAAATATTTTCGAAAAACTCTTGCAAAATCGGGCGGGATAGGTTATCATATAGAGTAGATACTTGTTTTCACGGTCCCGGGGCGGGACAAGAAACGATAAAAAATCGGATAAGGAGGCAGAGAATATGCCATTTGAATTCGACGAAGGTCAGCAGAGCAAGGTTAACATAAAGGTCGTAGGTGTCGGAGGCGGCGGAGGAAACGCCGTCAACAGAATGATCGTCACCAACGTCCGCGGCGTTGATTTCATAGCCATCAACACGGATAACCAGACGCTCCTTCATTCCAGCGCCACCGTAAAGGTCCCGATCGGTGAGAAGGTCACCAAGGGCAACGGCGCGGGTTCCAATCCCGAGATCGGCGCAAGGGCTGCCGAGGAAAACATCGAAGAGATCAAGAACGCGCTTTCCGGCGCGGAGATGGTATTCGTCACCGCCGGCATGGGCGGCGGCACGGGAACCGGCGCGGCTCCCATCGTGGCTCGTATCGCTCAGGAGATGGGCATCCTCACTGTCGGCATCGTGACCAAGCCCTTCGCTTTCGAGGGCAAGAAGAGGATGGAGCAGGCGGAGGCCGGTATCGCAAATCTCAGCCAGTACGTCGACTCCCTCATCATCATCCCCAACGAGAAACTGAAGCAGATCGGCGAGCGCATCACGCTCCTCAACGCGTTTGAGGTCGCGGACGACGTTCTCCGTCACGGCGTACAGTCCATTTCCGAACTCATCAACGTTCCCCAGTACCTGAACCTCGACTTTGCGGACGTGTCCACCGTCATGAAGAACGCGGGATACGCTCACATGGGCGTAGGCCAGGGCAGCGGCAAGGACAAGGCGGAGCAGGCCGCCAAGGAAGCGATCTCGTCTCCTCTTCTCGAGACGACCATCGCCGGCTCCATGGGCATTCTGGTCAGCATCACCGCGTCCCCGGACATCGAGCTGTCCGACATCGACACCGCTTCTTCCATGATAGCCAAGCAGGCGCACGAAGACGCGACGGTCATTTGGGGCGTGGCGTTCGACTCCGAGCTTGAGGATCAGATGAAGATCACCATCATCGCCACCGGCTTCGACAACAAGAACGAGAAGATCGTCATGAAGAAGCGCGTTGTCGGCGAGAACGGCGAGACCAAGACCGTGGAGGTCATCCCCGAGGATCTTCCCGAGGTGGGCGAGTCCAACGTTCCGGACGACGACATCAACGAGATCATGGAGATGCTCAAGAAGAACCGCCAGTAAGATAAAACGAGAGCTTTGTTCCCGCGCAGCGGGAGCAAAGCTCTTTTTTTATTTTGTTTTTCCGACGCAGCGGTCGCCGGAGACGTCGAGAAGTCTGACGTCCCGAACCTGGCCCATGTCGTCCTCCCCGCCCGGGAACGAGACTTCCACGTAATGCTCTGAGTGACCGAAGGCAAAACCGCCCTCCGCCTTCTCCACGAGCACCCTTACCGGCTCCTTACGGTGGCGCTCCGCGTAATCCCGGAGCAGGGCCCCCTTGATCTCCGCCTCCGTGGCGGAGAGCCGCCTCAGCCGGTCGCGCTTCTCGTTCATCCCGAGCTGA
>JAFWWR010000126.1 GCA_017518025.1 Clostridia bacterium | reverse complement strand
GCTGTCCTCGCGGAACGGCTCCGACGAATACACGTCCACGCCGATCCCGCCGATCCGCCCGTCGCGCACCGCCTCGCACAGAGCCGCCTCGTCGCAGACCGCGCCCCGCGCCACGTTGATGACGACGGCGCCGCTTTTCATTTTTGCGATCCGCGCCCGGCTGATAAGACCCCGGGTCTCCTCCGTCAGAGGCGTGTGGACCGAGATTATATCGGCCGTCTCGCACAGCGCGTCGATGGTGACGCACTCCGCGTCCGCCGTGGGCGTTCTTTTATTCACGATCACGCGGCATCCGAGAGCGCGGGCGATCTCGCCCACCTTCCTGCCGATGTTGCCGTACCCCACGATTCCCCAGGTCTTGCCTGCAATCTCATGATAGACAGGCGTCAAACAATTCGCGGACGCGCCGCGGCTGTAGGAGCCGTCGGCCACGTAGGACGTGAAGGAGGGAAGATTTGTCAAGAGGGACAGCGCCATGGCGGCGGTGAGCTGCGCCACGCTGTCCGTGGAGTAGCCCGCCACGTTGCACACGCCGGTCCCCCGGGATCGCATGAATGGGAGATCGATATTGTCGTATCCCGTGGCGGCGACGCAGACGAGCTTCAGCTTATTCGCCTCGCCAACGGTGTCCCGGTTCATCTTCACCTTGTTCAGCACGGCGAAGTCCGCGTCCGCGATCCGCGCGGCGACGTCGGCGGGATCCGTCCTCTCGAAGATCTCCACCTCGCCGAATTTCCCGAAGACCGAGAGATCCACGTCGTCTCCCAGGGTCCCAGCGTCAAGAATGACCGTTTTCATATCATTCGTAATCCGCTTCCGCCACGCGTACAACGTAGTTGGTCCCGTAGTCGCAGGCGGGGGCGTAGATGAACAACTCGTCGAACTTCTGTATGAACTCCAGCTCCTGGCCGTTGTCGGTGTACCGGATGGACTTCACCTTGTTCTTCACACCGCTGAAATGCTTGATCCCCTCGCCGTTGCCGGCAACGGTGACGTGCGCCTGTCCGAAGATCCCCAGGTCGTGGATGAAGAAATAGTCCTTCACGCCGTCGGTGAGAGCGAAGTTTTTGCCGTCGCCCTTAATGGGAGAGGGCTTTCCGGTGTAGATGCACTTGCCGCAGGTACGGATCCAGTTGCCCACCTCCTCCAGCATGCACTGCTGGATCGGCAGGATGGCGCCGTCGCCGGTGGGTCCCACGTTGAGCAGGCAGTTCGCGCCCACTTTGCGGCAGGCGCAGAGCATCTCGATGAGCTCAGGCAGACTCTTGTAGTTGTAGTCGCCGTACCCGACGCCCCAGTGGTCGTTTATCGTGCTGCACATCTCGGCGGCGACGTATTTCGGCATACCCTCCCGGTCCATGGGGGACGGGCGTCCCTGCTCGAAGGTCACGCTGTCGATCTCCGGATGGCCGATCTCGCCCTGAGCGCCGAGCCCGGTGTTGTTGATGATCATGGCGTCGGGCTGGTGGCGGCGGATGGTGGCGTAAAGTTCGTCCACCTCCCAGTCGGCCTCCGGCTTCGACCAGTTACCGTCGAACCACAGACCGCCGATCTTTCCGTAATTCGTGCAGAGCACCTCTACGCTGTCGCGGAGATACTTCAGATACGTTTTGAAATCGTCGTTGAACTCCTTCACGTGCCAGTCGAGGGTGGTGTGGTAAAACATGGGCAGGAGCCCCTCCTCGTTGCAGGCGTCAACGAACTCGCGGATGAGATCGCGTCGGCAGTTAGGCGCGTGAGGTGCGTCGTAATCGCTCAGTCCCTTGGTGTCATAGAGAGAGAACCCCTCGTGATGGCGCGTGGAGAGCGTTATGTACTTCATCCCGGCAGCTTTCGCGATCCTCGCGATCTTTTTCGCGTCGAAATCCTTCGCCGTGAACTTGTCCGCCAGCTTGCGGTATTCCTCCTCGGGGATACGGCCGTTGCACTGGATCCACTCTCCCTTGCCCAGCAGGGAATAGAGGCCGTAGTGGATGAACATCCCGAATCCCAGCTTCTCGAAATCGGCTATTCTTTTCTCCGGTACAGGTATCATGATAACAACCCTTTCTT
>JAFWWR010000125.1 GCA_017518025.1 Clostridia bacterium | reverse complement strand
ATGGTGTAATGATTTGGGCACTGTCTCAACAACCTGCCCGGCGAAATTGTAGTACCGGTGAAGATGCCGGTTACCCGCGACTAGACGGAAAGACCCCATGGAGCTTCATACGCGAACTATAAGAACTACGTCACGGACGAGCGTGGCGTGCTTGACACCTTCGACGATGCGGGAAAGATCCACAGTTACGCGGTGGAACCCCTTTCCTGGGCGGTGGGTGCCGGCCTCATCACCGGCGTCACGGCAAAGACCGTCTCCCCCCGGACCAACGCCACCCGGGAGCAGTTCGCGACCATCCTGCAGCGGTTCGCAGGTAAAGAATTCGTGACCCTCGCCGACGTTTACAGAGAAGTGATCGAGTCCGTGGCGGACGAGGCGGAGATCATGCTCCGGGAAGAGATGAGCAGATGGACGGGCGACTCCGACGGGACGGAGCTGCTGGGCAGCGACGACGGCGCGCTTGTATTCGGCCTGTTTGAGGCGGGACGGTACGACGCGGTCAGGGAATACGTTGAATTCCTCGCGGAAAAGGGGATCGAGCCGGGCGGATGCTGGTCCGGATTCGGCGGGTATGCGATCGAGGGAATGTACGAGAGGACCGGTGAGGAGATCTACGCCGGGTACTGCCGCTCGATCCTCGACTGCCTCCTGGGGATCCCCACCGACGAGCACGGGGAGATCCAGTACGGCCGTCCGGGGTCCGAAAAGGTTAACAACGATATTTACGTGGACGGCACGGGACTCGCGGGTATCTTCCTCGGCAGGTACGCCGACCTCTTCGACGACGGGGAGGTGAAGGAGCTTGCGGAGCTGCAGGTGAGGAATTACCTCGATTACGGAGTAATGGAGAAGCTCGGTCTCGTCGCTCACGGATACAACGGAAGAGGCGTCCAGGAGGGAGAGATCGGCTGGGGACGCGGAACGGGCTGGTTCATGCTGGCGGCGGGAAGCGTTATGCGGTACTGCAGCGACGACAGTATCAACGAGCGGTGCGACGCTCTGATGGAAAAGACGATGAAAAAGACTCTGCCGGGCGGAATGTTCGGCTGGACCCTCTCAAGCACCTCCGCCGACACCCCGCCGGACACCTCCGCCACCGGCATGATCATGTGGGGGATCCTGAAGGCAAAGGAGAAAGGCCTCGCCGGCGGAGTGACGGACGAGCAGATCAAAAAGACCGCCGCCGCATGCCTTGACTATATCGAGGACGGCAGAGTCTACGGCGCTTCCGGCGCCTCGGGCGGCTGGTACTTCTACAGCGACAACTACAACGAGAACAACGCTCTCGGTCAGGGCTCTGTCCTCGCGTTCCTCTCGCTGTATCTCGGTATGCTGGAATCGTGAAATTAAAAACGTCTGACAGGCGCGGGATCGATCCCGCGCCCGTCTGTTGAGGATCGAAAAAATTTCAAAAAATCCTCTTGACATTTGTCCGCCGGTGTGCTACAATCTGTCCCATCACAAAGACTTTGACGAAGACTGCGCACGACAGGTCCCGCCACAAGAGAGTCCGCGGCGGTGGAAAGCGGACGGCACGGCGTTGTGTGGCTATCACTTCCGAGTCGGGAACGGAACGGCGGAGCGTCTGCCCCGCTCAGT
>JAFWWR010000013.1 GCA_017518025.1 Clostridia bacterium | reverse complement strand
TACGAGCTTTCGGAGGACGGGATACCCCCGAGATTCACCGACGACGCCGATATCCACGGATGGGCAAAAGAATCCGTCTATTCCTGCAGATTTCTCGGTATCGTAAACGGATATAAGGACGGGTCGTTCCGTCCCGGGAACCTCACCAAAAGGTGCGAGGCGGCACAGATAATCTATCAGCTCCTTGTGAAATACTGCGACAAGATCACCGGACTCAGCATGGAAGAAGCTCTCGGGAGAGCAACTATACCCGGCGTGGACGGTTATGACGTAGGGTTCCCTGTTGCATTGGATGGATACTCTGTCAGGTGCCTCGGCGCTCCTCCATCCCAGGATACGCCGAAGGTTGGCGAGATACGTGTGATCACATGCAAAGAAGAAATGGCCGAGTACATAGAGCTCCAAAAAGACCGTTTTTACTATCGCGACAGTTACGGCGGATATGTTCCGGTTATCAATCTTACCGACGTTCTTCTGTCCTATGACGATGATTTCTTCCGCGAAAATGATATAGTCATCGTTCGTGTGAGCACGAGCAGCGGCTCTTTCGGCGTTCGTTATTCATCCATTGATTACAGAAACGGCGCATACGTTTTTGCGGTAAATACATACAGACCGACAAATGGAGTCTATACCTGCGACATTGGATACTGGTGCGTATGGGCGATCGTTTCCAAAGGAACGATAAACCAAAATAATATTACTTTGGAACACAATACAATTTATTACTGATATTAACCCGTCAACAAACACAAAACCCCGGGAGGCAAAACTCCCGGGGTTTTTTGAGTTATATTTTGCTTCGCAAAGTTATATTGCCGCCGGTCGGCGGCAGTTATATTCTGCCTTGCGGCAGAGTGATATACGTCGCTTTGCGACGTGTTAAAAAGTGCTCCCGGCGGGAGCACTTTTTTCATCTTTCTATCTCTTCCATGATAAACGCCTCGAGGACGTCGCCCACGCGGATATCGTTGAACTTTTCGAGGCCGATACCGCACTCGTATCCGGCGGAGACCTCCCTGGCGTCGTCCTTGAACCGCTTCAGCGACGAGATCTTGTCCTCGGAGATGACCACGCCGTCTCTGACGACGCGGATCATGGCGTTGCGCCGCACCTCGCCGTCCTGGACGTAGGATCCGGCGATGACGCCCACGTTCGGCACCTTGATGGTCTGCCGCACCTCGGCGTGACCGAGAAGCGCCTCTCTGAACTTCGGCGCCAGCATGCCCTTCATGGCCGCCTCGATCTCCTCGATGCACTCGTAGATCACGCGGTATGTGCGGATGTCCACCGCCTGCCGCTCTGCGGAGTCGATGGCGCTCTTGTCGGGACGAACGTTGAAGCCCACGATGATGGCGTTGGACGCCGCCGCGAGCATGACGTCGCTCTCGGTGATGCCGCCCACCGCGCTGTGGATCACGCGGACCTTGACTTCCTCGTTGGAGATCTTTTCAAGGGACTGCTTGACCGCCTCCGCGGAGCCCACCACGTCCGCCTTGACTATGATCGAAAGCTCCTTGACGCCCTCGCTGATCTGGGCGAACAGATCGTCCAGATTGACCTTCGCGTTGATGCTGAACTGCTCTTCCTTCGCCTTCTCGCGGCGCTGATCCGCCAGCTCGCGCGCCATCCTCTCGTCCGCGACGGCGTTGAACTCGTCGCCGGAGGTGGGGACCTCGGACAGACCGATGATCTCCACGGGGACGGACGGCCCCGCCTCGGTGACCGTCTGGCCTCTGTCGTTCACCATTGCTCTCACGTGGCCGACGGAGGTGCCCGCGATGACCACGTCGCCCGCATGGAGCGTACCGTTCTGCACCAGCACGGTGGCGACGGGACCGCGGCCGCGATCCAGCTTTGCCTCAAGAACGAGGCCCTTGGCGCGGCGGTCGGGATTGGCCTTCAGCTCCTTCATCTCGGCGACCAGCAGGACGCCTTCGAGAAGCTCGTCTATACCCTGCCTCGTCTTCGCGGACACGGGAACGCACATGACGTCGCCGCCCCACTCCTCGGGGACCAGGTCGTATTTCGTAAGATCGGCTTTGATCTGATCGGGGTCGGCGCCGGGCTTATCCATCTTGTTGATGGCGACCACGATGTCGATGCCCGCGGACTTGGCGTGGTTGATGGCCTCGACGGTCTGAGGCATGATGCCGTCGTCCGCCGCCACCACCAGGATGGCGATGTCCGTGGACTTGGCGCCTCTGGCGCGCATGGCGGTGAACGCCTCGTGGCCGGGGGTGTCGAGGAACGTGATCTCGCGGCCGTCCAGGTTGACTCTGTACGCGCCGATGTGCTGGGTGATGCCGCCCGCCTCGGTATCGGTGACGTGGGCGTTCCGGATGGCGTCAAGCAGCGACGTTTTGCCGTGGTCCACGTGGCCCATGACGCACACCACCGGCGCTCTCGGGATGAGGTTTTCTTCCTTGTCCTCCTCCTCGTCGCCGAACAGTCTCTCCTCTATGGTCACCTTGACCTCGCGGGTGACCTTCGCGCCGAGCTCGTCCGCGATAAGGAACGCGGTGTCGTAGTCCAGCTCCTGGTTGACGGTGGCGATAACGCCCATCATCATAAGGCGCTTGATGACCTCGGACGCGGTGACCTTCAGCCGCTGCGCCAGCTCGGATACGGATATGGAATCGGGAATGAGGACGTTGAGCGGTTTTTTCTTCGCGTTCTCGATGTTCTCGCGGGTGAGTTTTTCCATCGCGCGGCGCTCTTTGTCGCTCCTTTTGCCGAATCTGTCTCTGTTGTTCTGCTTTTTCAGCTTCTGCTTCGTGCTGTGGTTCTCCACGGACTTGTCGGACACGAAGTTATCCAGTTTTTCGTCGTATTTCGAAAGGTTGACGGAGGACGTGCGGGTGTCCACGACTCTCACGTTGCCGGTGCGCTTCTTCTCCACGCCCTGCTCGATGACCGGCTTCGGCGCGGGCTTCAGCGGCGCGCGGTCGAAGTTCGCGCCCTCGCTCTTCTGATGACCCCTCTGCTGAGGACGGCCGCCCGAGCGGTCTCTCTGCTCGGGTCTTCCCGCCTGAGCGGTCTGCCCGGTCCGGCGAGCCACCATGCTGTCCAGCTTCTGTCCCGCCTCCAGCATGCTCTGCCGTCTCTCGGTGGAGTTCATCTCCGCCTTCTTCTGCGCCTTCTTCTCGGCGGCCGCGGCTTTTTCCTTCGCCGCCTTCTCGGCCTCCGCCTTGCGGCGCGCCTCGCGCTCCGCCTCGGCCTTTGCCTTCGCCTCGGCTTCGCGGGCCGCTTTTTCCTCGGCCTCACGCGCCGCCTTCGCCTTCTCTTCGGCGACCTTGGCTTCGGCGGCTTCCTGCGCCTCGGGGGTCCTGATGACGGTCCTGCCCGCCATGTACCCGTCGATATCCTTTATCTGATTCTCCAAGGTGAGCATCTCGAAAAAGATGTTGAATTCAGCCGGCTCCAGCGTGGACGCCGCGGCCTTCCCCCCTATCCCGAAGCTCTCCAGCGCGCTGCAAAGGTCCTTGGTCTTGATCCCAAGGTCCTTCGAAAGCTGATTGATCCTGAACATAGGCGCAGTCTTTGCCATAAAGTCACCCGTTCCTTTCAAAAAATCCAAACGATAGTATTCTCTGTCGGTTAATTCCGTTATTGTTCATCCCCGCCGAGGGCGTCGCACAGCGGCTTCCAGGGACCCCGTTTCAGCACGGCGGCGGCGGCGCATGAGCTTCTCAGCCCCATCCGCTCCGCCAGAACGGAGGAATCCGCGCCGAGCTTCACGCATCTGACGCCGTAGAAGGCGCATTTGTCCGTTATCTGCTTTGACGTGCGCGCCGACGCGTCGGAAGCGACGAGTACGGCGGCGATCTCAGTGGCGTTCGTTCTCACCGCGGCGAGAGTCCGGTCCGCGCCGGCGGCGACCCCGCCGGCCCGTCTGACAAGTCCCAGAAGGGAGAGCACGCGCTCCTCGCCGGTCCCCGGCCCTTTCGTGCCGGTCATTCTTCCTCCCGCTCCTTTTCCATGAGGGCTATCTCCTCCTCGAGGGCGGTATAGACCTCCTCGGACACGGCACATTCCAGCGAGCGGGAGATCCGTCCCGCTTTTCTCGCCTTTTTGAGGCAGTCGAGCCGCGGGCAGATGTACGCTCCCCTGCCGGACTTCTTTCCGGTGAAATCCAGGGAGACCTCCCCCTCCGGCGAGCGGACCACGCGGACCAGTTCCTTCTTCGGGAACGTGCCGCCGCATCCGGTACACCGGCGCTCGGGGATCTTTTTCTGTTTCGGCGTGGTTTTTTTCATATTGCGGCCTCTTTTCGGGGCTCTTTACGCTCTCGGCCCCTTGATATCTATCTTGTAGCCCGTGAGCTTCGCTGCCAGGCGGACGTTCTGCCCTTCCTTGCCGATGGCGAGGGAAAGCTGATCCGCGTCCACGATGACCTTGGCGCTTCTCTCTCCATCGAACTCGACGTACTTGACCTTCGCCGGGGAGAGGGCGGCAGCGATATACTGCTCGGCGTTCTCCGAATATTCGATAACGTCTATCTTCTCGCCGTGGAGCTCCTCCACGATCTCCGCGATCCTCATGCCGCGGTTCCCGATGCAGGCGCCGACGGCGTCCACGTCCTCGTCGCGGGACAGGACCGCCACCTTGGTGCGGGAACCCGCCTCCCGGGCGATGCCCTTCACCAGAACGATGCCGTCCTCGATCTCGGGGATCTGGGTCTCGAGCAGGCGCTTCATGAGACCGGGGTGAGTTCTCGATATGGTGACGATGGGGCCCTTCTCCCCTTCGCGCCGTACCTCGGAGACGAACACCTTGACTCTGTCGCCCACGTAGAGGTCCTCGCCGGGGATCTGCTCCGCCTTCGGGAGCAGGGCGTTGCTCGTGCCGGTGTCCACGACCACGTCGCCGGTCTTGTCGTCGCGCTTCACCATGAGAGCCGCGATGACTTCCTCTCTCTTGCGCTCGTAGTCGCGGATGATGTTGCTCTTCTCAGCTTCGCGGATGCCCTGTACGATGACCTGCTTCGCGATCTGTGCGCTGATGCGTCCGAAGTTCTTGGTCTTGACCTCCTTCTCCACCACGGAGTCGAGGGTGTAGCGGCGGCTGATGGCCTTGGCGTCCTCCAGCGAGATCTCGCTCTTCGGGTCGGTCACCTCTTCGACGACCTTCCTCTGGCTGAAGACCTTCAGGTCCTTCTTCTCCTTGTTGATCGCCACGCGGACGGAGGAGGAACCCTCTTCCTTCTTGTACGCCGAGACGAGCGCCGCCTCGATCTTTTCAAGCATGTAATCTACCGGAATGCCCTTCGTCTTCTGGAGAAGATCGAGAGCTTCAAAGAGTTCTGCGTTCATAATATATTACGTCCCTTTCGATTGATTTTCAGTTCCAGTGAAATACGGTGGTGACCTTCGCTACGGCCGTCCGGTCGAGTCTTACCTCGCCGTCCCCGGTCTCAAGCGTCACGGCCTCGCCGTCGCGCCCCTTGAGGATCCCGGTGACGGAGCGTTTCCCGTCAACGGGGGAGAAAAGTTTGACCTCCACCTCCGAGCCCGCCATTCTGGCGAAGTGCTCGTCGCGGGTCAGCGTCCTCTCCACGCCGGGGGAGGAGACCTCGAGATAGTAGGGCCCCTCGATGGGGTCCGCCTCGTCGAGCAGGGGATCCACGGCGCGGCTCCACCGCTCGCAGTCCTCGATCCCCACTCCGCCGTCGCGGTCGATGGTGAAGCGGAGATACATGTCGGCGCCCTCCTTGACGTATTCAACGTCCCAGAGCTCTATCCCCATGGACTCCGCCAGCGGAGAGACAAGCTCCCGCACGGTCTCGGCGGTATTCTTTTTCTTACCGGTACTCACCCGTCGTCACCTCCGCGATTTCACAAACAAGAGAGTGGACCGTCAGCCCACTCTCTCATACTCTACATCTTACGGGGGTCAGTATATCACATTTTACGCCGCAGTGCAATACTTTTTTCGTATTTTTTTCGTTAAATGGAAAAAAATACGGCCGAATTTGCCCGCCGCGCCGCCCGAAACGGCGTTTGTTCATAATTTGTTCACAAAAATGATGTAGAATTAAATGATTGATTTTGACTCGGAACGGAGGAAAACGATGCTCGACGTATGTCTCATGGGGACCGGCGGTTCCATGCCCAAGCCGGACAGATGGCTCTCTTCCCTGCTCATGCGGTACGAGGGAAAGTCTCTCGTCATCGACTGCGGAGAGGGGACTCAGCTCGCCCTGAAGGAATCGGGATTTAATTTCAAGCCCGTGGGCCTTCTCCTTATCACCCATTTCCATGCCGATCACGTGAGCGGCCTGCCCGGATTTCTCCTTTCCATGGGGAACGAGGGACGCACTGAGCCCCTGATGATCGCGGGGCCCCGGGGGATCTCCCACATCGTCAGATCCCTTTGCGTGGTGGCGCCCGGTCTGCCTTTCGAGGTCCATATCGCCGAACTCTCGCACACCGGCGGCTCCTTCGTCTGGGAAGATTTTGAAATCACCGCTTTCGAGGCGGATCACCGCTGTCCGTGTCTCGGGTATAAGGTCCATCTGCCCCGGAAGGGCAAGTTTGACGTTGAAAAGGCAAAGGCGCGAGGCGTCCCGCTGAAGGCGTGGAAGCGGCTCCAGGACGGCGAGGAGGTCGAGATCGACGGGGTGACATTCACTCCGGGCGACGTTCTCGGTCCGCCGAGACGGGGGCTCACCGTGTGCTACGCCACGGACACGAGGCCGAAGGATACCATCACCGAGGCGGCGAGGGGGGCGGACCTTCTCGTCCTCGAGGGGATGTTCGGCAGCGACAAGCAGGAGCGCGCAAAGGAGGCCATGCACATGACCATGGTCGAAGCTGCGAAGATCGCCGCGGAGGCGGAGCCGCGGGCGCTCTGGCTGACCCATTTCAGCCCGTCGGTGCCCGATCCGTCGGTCTATATCGACGAGGCGCGGGAGATATTCCCCGGCGCCGTCGCCGGAGTCGACGGAATGAGAGCAGCGCTGTCCTTCGACTGATCTTTCAAAAAAACTACCGGAAAGGAGCCGTTTTATGAGCGGAATAACAGCCGTCCCGGGCTACGTGACGGGAATTTGCGACGCACTCCGTGAAAACGGCTTTGAATCGTATCTGGTGGGCGGGTGCGTCCGCGACGGAGTCATGGGAAAGGAGCCCCACGACTACGATCTGGCGACGAACGCCTCTCCGGAGGAGGTAAAAAAGGCGCTGTCCTCCTACCGGCTGATAGAGACCGGCATCCGTCACGGTACGGTGACGGCGGTGACCGACGGCGGTCCGGTGGAGATAACGACCTATCGCATCGACGGAGAGTATAAGGACAACCGCCATCCGGAGAGCGTGGCCTTCACCGGGGATCTGAAACTCGACCTCATGAGGCGGGACTTCACGGTCAACGCCATGGCGTACGACCCGCGGGGCGGCCTCGTGGACCTTTTCTCGGGAAGAGAGCATATCGAAAAGCGGCTCATCGTCTGCGTGGGCGATCCCGACGAGCGATTCGACGAGGACGGACTCCGCGTCCTGCGGGCGCTGAGATTCGCCTCCGTGCTGGATTTTGAGATCGAAGAAAATACCGCCGCGTCGGTGCGGCGGAAGGCGGAGCTGCTCCGAGGGATCTCCCGGGAGCGGGTGTTCTCCGAGATAAAAAAGATGCTCTGCGGGCAGGGCGCCGGCAGGATCGCCGGCGAGTTCGCCGACGTGCTGACGGTCTGTCTCGTCGGGGTGACGGAAGACGGCCTCCGCCGGGCGGCGCGTGTCATCGGCGGCACGGATCCGTCACCGGAGGAACGGCTGGCGCTGCTCTACGCGGCGTCCCTCACGGACGAGGCGGCAGTGATCGGAAGCGTCCGCGGGCTGAAGCCCTCCCGCGCAGAAATGAAGGAAATATTATCGACTTTCAGAATCGCGTCGTCTCCGCTGCCGGAGACCCTTCCGCAAATGAGGCGGACCGTCGGCAGAGAGGGCGGGAGAGCGACCCTCGGCGGCGTCCGGATAAGGGGAGCCCTCGGCGACGGCGGCGCAAAGGCGGCGCTGGAGGCGGCGGAGGGCGTGCTTTCCCGCGGCGACTGCGTGAGAGTCCGGGATCTGAAGATCGGCGGCGACGATCTGATCCGCGAGTTCGGCATATCCGGTGAGCGCGTCGGGCAGATCCTCGACGAACTGCTTTATCACGTCACGGAGGACCACGTTCCGAACGAGAAAAACGCCCTTCTCGTGGCAGCGGGAAAATACGCCCGAAAGGGGTAAATAAACGCCCGTCCGTGTTGACATTTTTTCCGTTTTGTGGTAAAATCATGAGCGAAAACAATACATCATTTTCATCGGGGGATCACCCCCGGAAAGGACCGTACCAAAATGAGCAAAATACTTGTTGAAACATCCGCACGTCACGTCCATCTGACCGCCGAGCACGTGGAGGCGCTCTTCGGCAAAGGCGCCACCCTCACCGAGAAGAAGGCGCTCTCCCAGCCCGGGCAGTTCGCCTGCAACGAGCGCGTCACCATCGTCGGCCCGAAGAAGGAGATCCCCAACGTCAGCATCCTCGGCCCCGTGAGAGCCGCAACTCAGGTTGAGGTCTCCCTGACCGACGCGCGCACCCTCGGGGTCACCGCTCCCGTGAGAGAGTCGGGCGACATCAAGGGCAGCGCGGGCTGCAAGATCGTGGGCCCCGCCGGCGAGATCGAGATCGAAGAAGGCGTGATCGCGGCCAAGCGTCACATACATTTCACCCCCGAGGACGCCGAGAAATTCGGCGTCAGCGATAAGGAGATCGTCTCCGTGAAGATCGACTCCGCCGACAGATCCACCGTCTTCGGCGACGTGGTGGTCCGGGTGAGCCCCAAGTTCTCCGCCGCCATGCACATCGACACCGACGAATCCAACGCCGCCTGCGCCTTCGGCGAATGCTACGGCGAGATCATCAAGGGTTAATTCACAGAAAAACGAAGCGTCCCGTCGCGACGGCTCCCGTAAAGCGGGCGCGCCGCGGCGGGCGTTTTTGAAAATCGGAGGTCAAAGGTCCCGAAATGAGAGAAGTCATACTTTGTAAATACGGAGAGATCATCCTGAAGGGCGCCAACAAGGCCACCTTCGAGTCGAAGCTGCTCAAAGAGGTGCGCCGCCGGGCGAAGCACTTCGGAAACTACTCCGTGAGATATATGCAGAGCACGGTCTACGTGGAGCCCCTGGACGGGGACGCGGATTTCGCCGTCGGGGAGCTGTACGAGCAGGTGAAAAAGATCTTCGGCTTCGCCGGAGTATGCCTCGCCGCCGCCTGCGAGAAGGATATCGGCGACATCTGCCGCGTGGCGGCGGAGTATATCCCGCCGAAGCTCCGCGGCGCCGCCACGTTCCGCGCCGAGGCGAAAAGAAGCGACAAGTCCTTCCCTCTCCCCTCCCCGGAGATAGCCGCGGAGGTGGGCGGCGCAATACTTGACGTGATGCCGTCGCTGAAGGTGGATCTCGACCACCCCGACGTGACGGTCCGGGTGGAGATCCGCGATAAATACGCCTACATCCACGCCGGGCAGGAGAACGGCGCCGGCGGCATCCCCATGGGGACCGGCGGCCGGGGCATGCTGCTGCTCTCCGGAGGGATCGACTCCCCGGTGGCGGGATACATGATGATGAAGCGTGGACTCATCGTGGACGCGGTCCACTTCGAGTCCTTCCCGTACACAAGCGAGCTCGCCCGGGACAAGGTCATGCGGCTGGCGAAGCTGATGACGGAGTACTCCGGCAGGATGAGAGTCCACGTGATCTCCCTGACGGAGATACAGGAAGCCATCCGCGACAACTGCGAGGAGGAGTACTTCACTCTGCTGCTGCGCCGCTTTATGATGCGGCTCGCCTCCAGGTGCGCGGAGTCCGTATCGTGTCCCGTGCTGATCACCGGCGAAAGTCTCGGCCAGGTGGCGTCCCAGACGCTGAAAGCCATCTGCGTCACCGAGGACGCGGCGGGGGTACCCGTTTTC
>JAFWWR010000012.1 GCA_017518025.1 Clostridia bacterium | reverse complement strand
GGTCGTCTTCCAGGACTTCAAACTGTTTTCGTTTTCTCTCGGACAGAATGTGGCGGCGGATACGGAATATGATCCTGAAACAGTACGGCGGTGTCTTTCAGAGGCGGGCTTCGACAGTAGAAGATACGACAAGGGGGACGGCCTTGATACGTATCTTTACAAGGATTTTGACGATGAAGGAATAGAACTGTCCGGCGGGGAGGCACAGAAGATATCTATAGCGCGTGCGCTGTACAAAAGATCGCCGTTTCTCGTTCTTGACGAGCCCACGTCTGCGCTTGATCCTGTTTCCGAATCGGAGATCTATTCGAATCTCGGGAAGATACTCCGGAACCGTACGGCAATGTTTATTTCGCACCGATTGTCGTCGTGCCGCTTCTGCGACAGGATAGTTGTGTTTGACAACGGAAGGCTTGTGGATTCCGGCACCCACGACGATCTTCTCGGGAGAGACGGCCTGTACGCCGAGATGTGGCACGCTCAGGCACAGTATTATGTCTGAATTTCGATCAAAATGTATCCGCCCGGTTCCGATCACGGAATCGGGCGGATTTTTTGCGGTTTTTATTTATTCTTTTTCTTCGCGTACTCCACCAGCGCCTCGCCGACGATCCCGCCCTCGAAGGGGCGGTTGCCGTGGCCGTTGGGGACCCCTCCCGGACCGTAAAATTCGCTGACCGTGCCGTACTGTCCGAGGATGCCGGAATGGAGGATCGTCTCCGCGATCCCGTCCGCTCTTTCGTCGCCGAGGACCAGCGCGTCGTACAGCGCAAGCCCCGGGGTATGCCCGCAGAACCCCTCGATCACTCCGGGACTGTTCGGGAAATATCCCGTATCCTCCCGCCTCAGCCCGAGGGCGTAAAGGGCGTCCGTCCTCTCCGTCCCGCCCGGGAGGCGGATCCCGAGCCACAGAGGGAGAAGCAGAGCGTTCGTCAGATCCGTGTCCCGGGGGCAGTCGAAGACGTCCTCTTCGTTGCCGTCGTCGATGGTCCAGCTGTGGCGCCCCCGTTTCATGAATCTGTCGAGGGAGGCGTACACTTTTTCGGCAAACGCAGAATATTCTTTCTCCCCTGTGTATTCCCCGAACCATTCAAGGGACCCCGCCGCCGCGGCGGTGGAGGCGAAGGACGGTTTGCACGGCTCAAAACGGAGCCGGTTTTCCGAGAAACAGTTCCCGAACAGGCCGTATTCCTCGCCGTCCCGGGCGGAGCAGTACTGCTCGGTCTCGTCGCCGTTGAAGTCCATGAAAAGGTCGCACGCCCTGAGGAACCGTATCTGCTTGTCCGCCGCCCATCGGACTGACGGGAGGACGCGCTCCGCCACCCGCCGGTCTCCCCCGCGCCTCAGAAAATCGCGGAACAGCAGGATGTAGTACGCGGTGATCTCCGACGCGTCGTTGTTGAACGAGTGACCGATGAAGGTGTCCGAGCCCATGGACCACCAGTTCGGGATAAAACCGGCGATCTCCCACCGGGTGTGTATGTTGGTAAGGAGCAATCCCACCTCCTCCGTATGGCCGCAGGCGAGTAGCATCCGCGCCCCGCCGTTGGTATCCCTTACGTAGGAGTTGGCGTACTTCCCGATCCCCGCGATCATGCCGCCGCCCCGGTTCTGCTGCATCTTTACCGTGAGAAGCAGCGACTCCACCACGTCGCGCAGCCGCGGATCCCGGATCCCCGCGGGGTACTCGCCGGCTTTCAGCCAGTGGCCCCACTCCGCGGCGGCGCGCCTGACGAAATCAAGAGGGGCGGGGTGTTCCGCTCCGTATTTTTCGCCGTAGGCGAAGTCGTGCCAGACGGGGATCGCCGCGATCTCACCGGGTTTAAGGCAAACGTCGATTTTCAGACTGTACCCGGTCTTGCCCGGAACGCACACGGTTCCCGGAACGCTGATCTTGAGCCGGCGTTCCGCCCAGTTCTTCGTCTCCCTGCACCCGAAGCAGTATTCTCCCGCCGCTTTGACTATCTCCACCGATCCGCCGCCCGGGATCACGTCGCTTTTTTTCGCCTTCACGCTGATCTTCAGCGTCGCGCGCCGCGTTCCGAAGCCCTCGTTGCATACGGTGAGCAGCCGCAGGACGGAGGTCGATCCCGGCGCCGTCGCCTCGGTGACGGTGAGCCGCAGATCGCCTGCCGCCGCCATTCCGAAAAAGCACCCGCATCCGCGGAGGCGGTACATCTCGAACTTTATTTCGCCCCGTCCGGCGACGGACACCGTCTCGGAGTCGATGAAATTCGGG
>JAFWWR010000124.1 GCA_017518025.1 Clostridia bacterium | reverse complement strand
TACCGCATGGAGGGCTCCCCCGAGACGGAGTTCAGAAGCGACTTCTCCGACGTGAAGGACGGAAAGTACTATTCGGGCGCCGTCATCTGGGCGAAGGATCACGACATCGTCAACGGCGTCAGCGAGGGAAAATTCGACCCGGGCGGAAAGATAACGAGAGAACAGCTGGCGGCGATGATGTACCGCTTCTCGGCTTACAAGAACTACAACCCCATGACTGTGGGAGATATAGAAAAGTTCCCCGACGGGGAAAAAGCCCACAGCTACGCGAAGGATCCCCTCAGCTGGGCGACCGGGATGGGGCTCATCACCGGCGTGAAGTCCGGCGATTCCGACCTGCTGGATCCCCGCGGCAACGCCACGCGCGAGCAGTTCGCCACCATCCTCATGAGATTCGACAACACGTACCCCGTCAGATATAACAGCGCTGTGGTACAGAGCCATTATACGGAGAAAGAATACCCTCTCGTCACCGACGCTGACGTGTACGTCGCCACCGACGGCGACGACAGCGCGGCGGGCGACTTCGATCACCCCGTCGCCACCTTCGCCCGCGCGGCGGAGCTGGTCCGCGAGCTGAAGGGCTCGATAACGGACCGGAGCATCGTGGTGGCGTTCAAGGCGGGCACCTATTTCACCGACTCGGTGACCCTGACGGAGGAGGACTCCGGCACGAAGGAATATCCCGTGGTCTACTGCGGCTACGGCGACGGCGAGGCGATCATCACCGGCGGCGCAGTTATAAGCGAGGAGGATTTTTCTCCCGTCGGCGAGGATGAGAAATACCTGTTCGAGGAAAAAGCCGTCGACAGCATAAGAAAAGCCGACATCAGCGAAAAGCTGCCCGGCTACACCACGAAGGACATCCTCTTCGGCGAGGACGGCGTCAAGTGGGTCGCCCGTTTCCCGGACAAGTACCCCGACGGCACCGACAATCTCTTCCTTTACGCCGGTTCCACCGTCAGCGATCACGAGATCAGGATAAACATGCCGGTGATGAAAAGGCGCGTGCAGAACGTCTATCACACGGTTGAAGGACTCCAGCTTTACGGATACCTCACCACCGGATGGTACAAGGATATTCTTGACACCGACGGCTACTCCGTGGATCCCGAGACAAATGACCTTGACTTCTGGATCCCCCATCCCGAGACTGCGCGGATGGGCTCCCTCCGCTACGGCGAGTTCCCGTGGCAGGAGTATCACGCCTCCTCGTTCCTCAATATGTCCGAGGATCTGAACGCCGACGGCGAATACTGGGTGGACCGGAGCACGCACACGCTGTACGTCTATGATCCGCACGGGTCGTACACGTTCCCGGCGGCGGATCGCGGGATCGTGATGCGTGACTGCACGTACGTGACGTTCCGCGGCCTTACGGTCACCGGCTACCGGAAGAATCTCATCAAGACCAATAACTGCAGCGGACTGACCTTCGAGCTTTGCCGGTTCTCCGTCTGCTCCGGCGATATCGGCATACACCTAAACGACGCCCGGGCGGGATGCGACCTTGATCTGGTCTTCCGCGAGTGCGAATTCAGAGTCTTCGCCGGAATGGCACTGACTCTGGACGGACCCTGCAGTATGAGAAACAGATTCAGCAGCAGAGCCAACGTCCTGTTCGACAACAACTACGTCTCCTACACCAATCTGGTCATCGACGAGAACGCCGCCGTGAACTTCAACAACTACAACGAGGCGTCGGTGACCCACAACGAATTCGTAAACTGCAGCAGGTGCGCCATCAGATACAGCGGGTGCAACATGGTCGCGGAGTACAACACCTTCGACAACATCATGTTCAACTCCAGCGACGGCGGCGCGGTCTACGCCTGGAACACCCAGTCCGACTGGAACAACGTGTTCAGGTACAATCTGTTCCGCGAGACATCAAAGTGGTTCGCGTTCTACGTGGACGACACCGAGACGGGGACGGAGATCTACGGGAATCTGTTCTTCCCCGGCTGCACGATCTGCATCCACAACGGCAGGAGCACGCTTGTCCATGACAACGTCTTTATCGACAGCGGCGTCGCGCTCTCGATGGGCGACATGCTGGCGGATATCGACAAATACAACGAGACCGGCGATATCGAGATCATAAAGAACAACGGCTGGTACAAAGCGTGGGTCAACTTCTTCAACGCCATGGACGCCGATCCCGCGCTGAAGGAGGAGTACTACAAGCTGAGCGACGAGCTCCCCCTGCTGACCGTCGATCTCGACCGCGTGAACGATCCGTATTTCGTGCTGATCCCGCGGAACGAGATAAAGAACAACTGGTATATCGACGACAGCGACTCCGACCCGAACAAGGAAGATAAGTACAGCGTTTTCGAGGGCAACGTCCGTTTCCCCGTCACCGAAAACCCCTGCTTCGTGAATCCATCGGCGGGAGACTACCGTATCGTAGAGGGATCGGGAGCCCCCGAAGTCTACTTTGAGAGGATGGGACGGTATTGAGAAAAATCCTTTGGGATTTTTCTCAGAGAAGAGAGAAGAGATAAGAGATAAGAGAATCGGTAAAAACGCGAGCGCGCCGCTCGCGTTTTTCCTTGACTTTGTCGCCGTTTTTTGATAATATGATGACGTGATCATTCCCGTTTTGTAAGGAACTCCCATATGAAAAAAGTGAAACCGATCGTCTCCCTGATCCTGATACTGACTCTTCTGTCTCTGCCGTCCTGCGTCATGAACCCGGCGGGGGAAAGGCGGCAGGACGTCATAACAGACGTGATCGAGCCCCTGAAAGACGGCGGCACCGTGACGGACACCCGCCGGGGAGCCGCCTCGGACGGCGCCGGTCCCGCGGACGGATTCACGGAGGCGGAAAACGCGATATACGATGGACTCGTCGCCGTCGACGACAGGATCTCCCTCGAGGGGTACGGCCTCACGGCGGACACGCTGAGAGCGTCCTTCCGACGGGTTGTGAACTATGCGCCGGAGCTTTTTTACGTGTCGTCCACCTACGGCTACAGCCACACGGACGACGGCATCACCGCGGTGATGCCCTCGTATCTATTCGGTAAAGAGGAGATCGGGGAAAAAACCGGCTTCTTCCGGGAGACTGTGAAGAAGATCGCCGCCGGAGTGGATCCGGGATGGTCCGATCTGGAAAAGGCGCTTTACCTGCACGACTACGTTGCCGCGCACTATGAGTTCGACATCGATCACGGGATCTTCGACGCGTACACGTTCTTCAAAGAGGGCAAGGGCGTCTGCCAGGCGTACACGCTGGCGTATCTGGCTCTTCTCAGAGAAGTCGGGGTCCGCGCCGACGTTGCCGCCAGCGAGGACATGGATCACACCTGGAACAAGGTGATGATCGACGGGAACTGGTATCACGTGGATCTGACCTGGGACGATCCGGTGGGGAGCGCGCCGGGAGAAACGGGGCACACATACTTCCTCCTGAGCGACTCCGAGATAGACAAAAAAGGAAAGATCCACTACAGATGGGAGACCGTTCTGTATGAGTCCGTCTGCGCGGATACGCGGTACGACGAGGCGTTCTGGGAGGATATCACCACCGCCTTCGCCCCTCTCGGCGGCGAGTGGTACTTCATCGAGTACAGGGAGGATGGATCCCTCCTCAGGAGGACCGATTTCGTCTCAACGGAAGACGTGACGGTACTGCAGGGTCAGTGGGACGTGCTGGACGAGGAGAACATGATCTGGCTGGGCTTTTACTCCGGTCTGTTCGCTCTCGACGGGAAACTTATTTACAACACCGGGACGGAAGTCATGGCCTTCGATCCCGCCACCGGCGAAATATCGTCCGCCGGCGCGCCGGAGCTCGGCGACGCGCGCATTTACGGATGCTTCCCCGAGGACGGGAAGGTCATGTGCGTGCTCTGCCGGGAGCCGCACAGCACGGACTATACCGTCGTCCCTTTGAAAATTGAAAATTGAAAACGGATATATTAAAAAAAGGGCGTTTTCGTTGAGGAAAACGCCTTTTTTCGGCGTCCTTTTCAGCAAAAATTTGCAAATTGGTCATAGATTTTTGTAAAAAAACATGTATAATTGAGTTGGGCAGGTCTCCCGATCTGTCCCGATTCACCCGGTTTTTCGGCACAGAACTTATGGAGAAAGAAATGGCAAAGAAACTTCTATCGTTCCTGCTGGCGGTGCTGATGCTCGCCGGCGTCATGGCAGTCGTCCCCGCCGGCGCGGCGGAAACGGTGGGTCCGTTTAGAGGCGT
>JAFWWR010000123.1 GCA_017518025.1 Clostridia bacterium | reverse complement strand
TCTGTCGTTTCTTCTATTAACAACAGACCACGAAAATGTCTCGGTTGGAAATCTCCCGCCGAAGTCTTCTTCTCTGTTGCACTTACTTGACAATCTGCCGCTTATACGCCGCCGGTTTCAATATTCCACTTTCCATTTTCCATTTTCCATTTTCAATTTTCCATTGAGAAAAAAGCCCGCAGAAGCGGGCTTTTTCGCTTAGTATCTTCCGATCTTCTCAAATTCGATATCCGGGAATCCTTCGACTCCTTCTCTGAGACGGTAGTCACCGATTGTCGGGTTGACCAGCAGCGGGTTTTCCTCGCTCCTGTAAGACACGTTGTCCTCTATTGTCGAGTACCTTCTGATCAGCTCGTTGTACTCCGGCTCGGCTCCTGTTTCGTTGATCTCACGGTTGCCCGTGATGATGAGGGAATTGTTCAGACAGAACTCCGGAGTATCCCATTTCGTGACGTCGGTGGTCATGCCGAAGAACCAGTCCCAACGGTCGCCCGCCTTTTCGACGTATTCCGGATGCTCCGCAAACAATGACAGTATACTTACCCATTTTCTGTATTCTCCCACAGAGGTCAGCACAGACGGGTCGTCGTTGTCCGCCATTGCGTTGAGGACCGCCTCGGTGCCTCCGGTCCTGTAGTCGCATCCCGTCCCCTCGTCGTTGTCCGGCTTGACGATCAGATTGTCGCAGAACGTATTATACGTGCAGATACCGTTGTTCATCGCCGTAACGGTGGTGTTATAGAAAATATTCGAATACACCGAGGTGCCTGTGGTGTCGTCAAGGTAAAGGGCGAAAGCTCCGTTGAACGAACCCCCTGACGACGCCATGAACAGGTTGTGTCGCACCACGTTGCCGTTCCGGTCGCGGCTGTACCAGTTGTTGACCATTCCGGTGTCGTCGCCGTTGCAGCAGACCTGGTCGAAGACGTTGTATTCCGCCGTCATGTTGACCGAGCCGCGGAAGTCGATACCCTCCCAGTAGCAGCGGCGGAATTCGTTGTGGGATACAGTCGGGCCGAACACGTGGACCGCGACGGCGCCGCAGTTGCCGGTAGTCAGACTTGTGCGGGTGAAAAGATTATTGTCGATCAGAACTCCGTCGGAGCTGGTGAAAAGCGCGTCCGTGTCGCGGACCTGATCGAGATCGTAACCGATGTTGACCTCCAGCGCAGTTGCGGCGGTGAAAGAGAACTCGGAATTCCTGACGGTGATGTTGAACGGCCGGCCGGGGTCGCAGAACCGGAAGGAAACGGCTTCGTGCGCGCCGCCTCCGCTGATGTGGCATCCGTCGAGGATGATCTCGTGAGAGTGCTCCGCAGCTATCATGGAAGTGAGGGTGTTTTTGAGCGTCAGCCCCACGAAGGAGATATAATCGGCGTGCTCCATGGTGATCATATCCCCGCCTCCCGGGAATATGTAGTCGCCTGAGGGCTCGTAGACGTAAAGGGTACCTGCATCCCGATCGAGCCAGTATTCACCCGCGCAGTCAAGTTCTTCCGATACGTTGACTATCGCCATCTGATAGAAATCAAAGACGAATCCCTCGTCCTCGGGGGAGCGCAGCCTACCTCCCCTGGTGTTCTCGGGATGGGGCACGTAGAAGACGTAATCGCCCGTATCCGGGTCGAACTCGAAACCGTCCGTTTCAATAAGATCCTTGTACCAGCCGAGGGTTATATATCCGTAAAGGTAAATACCGTCCTGCGAATGATACTTCCTGAGCCGGTTTTTCAGCAGCTGGTGCCAAATCGCGATGTGGTGGTCGTCAACGGTGCGTCCGCCCTGCTGGAGGTGGTCCGTCCCGTCCGGGTATCTGTTCGGGAAACGGGCGGGCGTCATTTCGCCGTTATCGGAGAGCACGAGATCCGCGATGGAGAACGTGTCAAGCCGCCCGGTAACGTCCGCTTTTCTGATCCTGTCGGCGTACTGACTGTTGAAAAACGCCTTGTCGGCCTCGTCCAGCGGTACGAATTCATCTTCCGTCACCGTCGTGCCGTTGTCGAAGACCACGTCGCCGTCGCCGTACTTGCAGTAGACGATCCGCTGATCCGCGGAACCGGAGTCCTCGGCGGTGAGAGCGACGGACAGGGGGCCGTAGTTGCCCGCCTTGAAAGCGACGACGATGTCGCCCTCGGCCCTCACTGCTTTGATTTCGCGGACTTTTTCGACGGCGCGGTCAAAGGTGGCGACCGGATGATCGAAGGATCCGTCGTTCTCATCGCTGCCGT
>JAFWWR010000122.1 GCA_017518025.1 Clostridia bacterium | reverse complement strand
TGGCTCGCAGTACAACGGACAACGACAAACTCGTTGCCAGCCTTCACACAGTGCCGCAGACCCGCAAGGTCACGGGCGACAAACTCGCGGGTGGCGAAGTGGTATGCGAGCATGGCGCGGTGTGGGAGCGCATCGGCATCACCACTTGCACCGCCACGGCTGCTGCCGGCGCCACTTTTGACGCGAACAGCATGACGGTGCAAAGCGGCACGGGCACCCTCATCAACTGCAGCTCAGACGGTGCAAGCTGCACGCTCAAAGGCGTCACGCAGGATGTGACCGTGAGTGCCACCTTCACCAAAGCGCCGCCGCCATCCGCCGGCAACGCCGCCGCCGTGCCCACCTTGGGCGACATCGGACTGCTGCTTTCCAGTATCGCGCTGGCAGGAGCAGCTGTGCCCGCCTTGCGCCGGCGTGAGCGCAAGGCTCGCAAGCACGACTGACGCGCACCGCGCACAAGCAAAACGCCCGCTGATGCGGGCGTTTTTTTGCGGACACGCAGCCGGGCGTACATCACAAGTTCAATCTTGGATTTACGCCCTGTGGCTCAAACTGCATGGGTATTGCGTGGTTACCGGCAAGATAAGCCGGTGATGTGACATTAGCATGATGGGTATTGCAGCACCGGTAGGCGGGCGCGGCGCATCTGTTGCAGGAATGCACACGCTGGCGCCTTCGGAAGCGCCACCACGCTTGCCGCCCGGTTTTGGCTGTGGCACAATCGCCCGTTTCCTGCCTTCCCGGAGGGGTGGCCGAGTGGTTAATGGCAGCAGACTGTAAATCTGCCGGTTTACACCTACGCTGGTTCGAATCCAGCCCCCTCCACCAGCACCTTTCAAGGATGCGGGATCGTTTATCGGTAACGAGACAGCGATCATGGCGCTTGAAATGATGTATGAAAACGGTACTTTCAAGCCCTTGACCGAACAGGAGCGCGTCACCGCGAACCTCATCATGTTCAGCGACGTGCTTCCGGAATGACCGTCCGGGACGAGTGGACCGGAGAGACGTTCCCCGAGCAGTTCGGAGTCTTCTCATGCGAGGTCGCGTCTCACGACACCCGCGTGTTCACGCTCACGCCGGAGATGTGATTTCAATCGATGATCCCGCGGGACGATAGATCGTCCCGCGGGATTTTTCGAGTGATCCGGCTGCAAACACAGTCAAAATAATTGTCGTATCTTGACAATTCCCCCCTCAGCGGGTATAATAAAAACGATGAATCACAACCGGGGAAGTCAGGTAAAATGGAAATTGTATTGACAGTCATTGGGCTGCTCGGCGGACTGGCGCTTTTCCTATACGGGATGCGCCTCATGAGCAGCAGTTTGAAGGAGAGCTCATCCGGCACGCTGAAAAGGGTCATGGGGCGCATGACCAACAACCCCGTCAAGGCGTTTCTTCTCGGGATCGCCGTGACGGCGGTCATCCAGTCGTCCACGGCGTGTATCGTCATCACGTCGGGACTGGTCGCCGCGGAGATCATCTCCCTTCGCCAGTCTCTCGGAATCATCATCGGCGCCAACGTCGGCACCACCGTGACCGGACAGATCATCCGTCTGCTGGACGTCCAGTCCGAGAACTCGGTGCTCCGGTTCTTCCAGCCGTCGACGCTGGCCCCCATCACGCTCATCATCGGCATCGTGCTGATAATGTTCATCCACTTCAAGAAATCCGATTTGGTGGGCAACATCGCGCTTGGATTCGGCATCCTGTTCACGGGGCTGCTCAACATGACGAACGCCGTCAACGGCCTGAAGGACGTGCTCGGCAGCGCCTTTGCAGGCATCGGCAACAACCCCTTCCTCGGCTACCTCTCCGGCGCGGGAGTCGCCTTCGTGCTGCAAAGCTCCTCCGCCACTATCGGTATCCTGCAGGCGTTTTCGATGCACCTGAGTCTGCCGTTCTCCACCATCTACGTGGTGCTGGTCGGCATTTACCTCGGCGACTGCGTGACCACCGCCATCGTGTGCTCCATCGGCTCGAAGACGGACTCGAAGCGGGTCGGTCTGATAAACATCCTATATAACCTCAGCAAGTCGCTGGTCGTTCTCGTCGCCGTGACTCTGGCGCACCGGTTCGGGTGGCTGAACGGCCTGTGGAACACAAACCTGAACCCCGGCGGCATCGCCGACACCAACACCATCTTCAACCTCGGCTGCGCGATCCTGCTGCTCCCGCTGGTGGGCTTCTACCTGAAGATCAGCAAAAAGATCATAAAGGACAAGCCCGAGCCGGAAAACAAGTACTCCACTCAGCTCAACGGGCTGAGCCCGGTGTTCTTCAGCACCCCGGCGCTGGCGTTCAACAGCAGCTTCGACGCGCTCCACTCCATGTACGACGCCTCCCGCGCGAACATCGACAAGGCGATCTCGCTTCTGTATAAGTTCGACGACAGGATCTACGGGGAGATCGCCGAGGAGGAGGACAACATCGACATGCTGGCGGACCGCGTCAGCGATTATCTGGTGCGGCTGTCGGGACACCTGACGGAGAAAGACCACCTGCTTACCATGGATCAGTATTCCAGACTGGTCAACGAATTCGAAAAACTCGGCGACTACGCCAAGGATATATCCGACACCGCAAAGGCCCTCGACGCGTCGGGCTCGCACTTCTCGCCGGAGGCGTGCAGGGAACTTGACGTGGTGATGGATCTGCTCAACAAGATCCTCGACTACACGTATCGGTCGTTCATGAATACCGACGTTGACGCGGCGCGTCACATCGAGCCCTACGAGGAGGTCATGGACGACATGGTCAACGCCCTCCACGACAATCACCTGGCGCGGCTCAGGGAGGGGAAGTGCACCATGGACGCCGGCACCTGCTTCCTCGACGTGATGAACAATATGGAATACATCTCCGACGCCTGCTCCAACGTGGGCGTGGCGGTGGTCGCCCGTGTCACGCCGCAGCTGGCAAGGCAGGCGCATATGTATATCTCGACGCTCCACCAGGGCACGGACGAGTGGTACAACGAGCTGTACCAGACGGAGCACGACGATTATTTTGCCCGGCTGGGCGAGGAAGTCACCGGCGCGACGCAGTAAAAACGAGGCCGTCGCCTTCAGCGCAGACCGAAAAAGCACGGTTATAATCTGACTGAGTAAAACAGAATCCGCAGGTTTCATCTTTTAGGTGAAAATCCTGCGGATTTTTCCATTTTTATGTGCTTTTTCGGTCTGCATCTGAACTCGACAGCCTTTTGGTTTGTATAAGGTCAATCTCCCACCTTGATCCACATGGCGGGGCGAACGGCGCAATCGGTGTTGGTCACAAAATAGCCGTAGTCGTTCACCGTGCCGTCGACGTTGACGTAAGTTGCCAGGAACGGGTGATCGCCCGGGGTCCTCAGCAGCCACCAGCAGGCGGCCCTGCCGTCCGCTTTGAAGCCGTCGTCGGTATACGCGCCGCGGCTCACGGCGTACTCCGTAGGAGCGCACATTCTGATCGAGTCGTCGCTGAAATACTTCTTCGCTTCCGGAAGACTCAGAAGGAAGAGCAGGTCCTCCGTGTTCTTCCCGGGATCGGTGCCGAAGGAGGGGTTCTGATCCGCCTTCACCTTGGTCAAGACGATCTTCTCCTGCTCCTCGGCGGTGAACGCGTCACTGAGGAACGTCCCGTTCAGCCAGCTCCTCAGAGTGCACGTTTCCCACGTCACGTCCTCGGAGTATTCCTCGTTGAAGGGACGGCTGTCCAGCGCGTACTTGCTGATAACGAGCCGTTTGTCGCCCTTTTTGGCGATCACAAGCCACTCCACGTCCTCCTTGCCGTCCGACGGGTCGTTGTCCTGCTCGTACTTTCCGAACACGATCACGTCTCCCGCGGCGGACGCCTCGATCTCCTCCTCGGGGATGGCGCTGTCGCTGAAATCTCCCCGTTTCCTGCCGGAACAGGACAGAAGAGGCAGGACCAAAAGCAGAACCGCGACGGTCAGCATGATTCTTCTTTTCATATCGGACCTCCGTTCAGCCGAAAACCCGGCGTTTCCGTCGGAATTACAGTACTTCTTTTATGGCAGAAAGCAGATCGCCGTACTCCTCGAATGCGGGGAGCTCCGGGTGATCTTTTTTGATCTGCTCCGTGGAGCGGAACAGGAATCCGGCACGGCTCGCCTTTATCATCTCCAGGTCGTTGAAGCTGTCGCCGGCGGCGATGGTCTCGAATCCCACCGACTGGAGTGCGCGGACGGTGCTGAGCTTCGTTTTCGCGGTGCGGAGACGGTATCCGGTCACCTCGCCGCTTTCGGCCACCTCAAGGGAGTTGCAGAAGATGGTGGGCCGGCCGAGCTTCTTCATCAGCGGCCCCGCGAACTGCTCGAAGGTGTCGCTGAGGATCAGCACCTGCGTCACCTCGCGGAGCTCGTCGAGAAACTCCTTCGCGCCGTCCATGGGATCGATCTTCCCGATGACCTCGCGTATCTCGTTGAGCCCCAGCCCGTGCTCCCGCAGGATCCTCAGACGGTACTTCATCAGCTTGTCGTAGTCCGGTTCGTCCCGGGTGGTGAGCCGCAGTTCCGGGATGCCGCTTGCCTCGGAAAACGCGATCCAGATCTCGGGGACCAGCACCCCCTCCAGATCGAGACATACAATATTCATCGTAACATCCGATCAGCTCTTTTTGAGCTTTGCCTCGGCCTTGAGCCGCAGTTCGGTGTTCAGTATCCTCTTTCTCAGCCGGATCGTCTTCGGCGTCACTTCGATCAGCTCGTCGTCCGCGATGAATTCGATTGCCTGTTCAAGAGAGAGCTCCTTCGGCGGAACGAGGCGGAGCGCCTCGTCGGCTCCCGCGGAGCGGATGGACGTCAGGTGCTTCTTCTTGCACACGTTCAGGGCGATGTCCTCTTTCTTCGGGCACTCGCCGACGATCATTCCCTCGTAGACCGGCGTCTGCACGCCGATGAACATCACGCCGCGGTCCTGGCTGTTGAACAGGCCGTAGGACGTGGACTCGCCGTCCTCGGACGCGATGAGCGATCCGGTGAACCGGGTCACCACGTCGCCCTTGTAGGGCTGGTACCCGTCGAAGATGGAGTTGAGCACCCCCTCACCGCGGGTGTCTGTCATGAACTCGCTCCGGTACCCGAGCAGGCACCGGGCGGGGATGGAATATTCGATCCTCATGCGCGATCCGGCGGGGCCCATCTCCAGCAGCTCGCCCTTGCGGGCGCTGAGCTTCTCGATGACGGCGCCCACGTATTCTTCGGGCACGTCCACGGTGACGCGCTCCATGGGCTCGCACTTTCTGCCGTCGATCTCGCGGTAGAGCACCCGGGGGGTGGAGCAGCAGAGCTCGTACCCTTCGCGGCGCATGGTCTCGATCAGGATGGAGAGATGCATCTCTCCGCGGCCGGACACCTTGAAGGAATCGGTGGTGTCGCCGTCCTCGACCCGAAGGGACACGTCCTTCAGCGTCTCCTTGTAGAGGCGCTCGCGGATCTGCCGGGAGGTGACGAACTTGCCCTCGCGCCCCGCGAAGGGGCTGTCGTTGACGGAGAAGGTCATCTCCATGGTGGGCTCGCTGACCTTGACGAACTCAAGGGGCTCCGGAGCCTCGGGAGACGTGATGGTGTCTCCGATGGTGATGTTTTCCGCACCGGAGAAGCATACGATGTCGCCGATCATGGCGCGGTCGGTCTCTTTTTTGCTCAGACCGTCGAACTCGTACAGGGTGACGATCTTCGTCTTCTTCGGCGGCGCGTCCGGGTCGTGGTAGTTGACGATGACGGCGTCGCTTCCGGTCTTGATGGTCCCGCGGTCGATCCTGCCGACTCCGATGCGGCCCACGTAGTCGTTGTAGTCGATGGACGACACCAGAAGCTGCAGCGGCGCGTCGGGGTCGCCCTCCGGCGCCGGGATGTATTCGAGAATGGTGTTGAACAGCGGATCGAGGTTGATTCCCTCCTCGTAGGGCGAGAGGGAAGCGGTGCCCGCTCTGCCGGAGCAGAAGATCATGGGCGAGTCAAGCTGTTCGTCGGTGGCGTCGAGATCCAGCAGAAGCTCAAGGACCTCCTCCTCTACCTCTTCGATGCGTGCGTCCGGACGGTCGATCTTGTTGATGACAACGATGACCTTGTGACCGAGCTCCATGGCACGGCCGAGGACGAACCGGGTCTGGGGCATGGGCCCCTCCGCCGCGTCCACCAGCAGCAGGACGCCGTTGACCATTTTAAGTATCCGTTCCACCTCGCCGCCGAAGTCGGCGTGGCCGGGGGTGTCCACGATGTTTATCTTCACGCCGTCGCGGGTGACGGAGGTGTTCTTCGCCAGGATCGTGATGCCGCGCTCGCGCTCCAGGTCTCCGGAGTCCATGACGCGCTCCCGCACCACCTGGTTTTCGTGGTACTCTCCGCACTGCTTCAGCATCTCGTCCACCAGGGTGGTCTTGCCGTGGTCGACGTGAGCGATTATGGCGATATTTCTCAGATCATTTCTTATCAAAGCGGTTGCCTCTTTTCTCTTTTTTATCAATCAAATATTTTACCATATTTCGCCCGAAAATAAAATACCGAAATGTACATTTTTTCTCCCTGATTTCCCCTCCCGGTAGGGGAATTTCTATAAAAAGAGCGGTTTGAGGGAAACGAGACAAAAAAGGGCGTCCGCGCGGAAGGCGGACGCTCCGTTTCTCGGCTCAATCTGCGAATTTCACGGTCTTTGCCCAGGATTCGATCTTCGGGCCGTATTCCCCGTCCTTTTCCTTCAGGGTGGAGAACCGTATCATCCAGAATGCGTCGGAGGTCTTGTATACGTAGGTGTGGCAACGGTAGATCTTGCCCGTGTCGGGGGCGACGTAGTCGTTCTCCCAGCGGATCGCGTCTCCGTCGGCGACCTTTTCAACGCCGGTCAGCCCATCAGAGGCGATCATCATGTCGGCGTACTGCTCCGGTGTGCGTTCCTCGAATTTTTCCGCCAGCTCGAAGGGTTCCTTCACCGCGAAAAGACCGGCGTCCTTGGACGTGTAGGAGAGTGTGTAACCGTCCCTCGTCTCTCTTTTGAACTCGTCGGTCAGAGTCACAGTCATACCGTCGGCGGAAAACGTTTTCTCACGGACCGTTTTCTTCGGGAGCAGGAATCCCGCCGCGACGAGCCCCGCGATCAGTACGGCGGCAAAGGCGACGATGAAAACGACGAGCCCGCGCCGCGGCCGGCGGACGGTCTTTTCCACGGCGGTTTCGCCATCGTCGGTATCTTCTTCATCCGCCTCTTTTTCTGCGGCGTCATCCCCGCTTTTGCAGGCGTGCTCCTCTTTTTCGGCGGAGTGGCCCGGATGCGGCTTGAGCGAGAGGGAGACGTCCTCCGAGCCCTCGGGAAGAAGGAAAGCGATACCGCGGCCGGCGCTGTCCGCCCCGTCCACCGTGGCGAGGAGCTTCAGGGAGCCCTCTTCTATCTCAAACGTCTTTTTCTCTCCGTTTTTCAGCTCGCCGATCTTCCGGCAGGAGACTCCGTTCACCGTGGCCTCACCGGACTCGGGATCCTCTATGTAAACCGTCAGTATCTTCTGACTGCCGACGTCGCTTTCCGCTCTTTTGATCGTTAAATTCCTCACCGGTAAAATCCCCCGTGGCGTGTAAAACTGTGAGATCTTTTTTATCCTTGATAATTTTACCACATCGGGCGGGATAATGCAAGTGCGCGCCCCGCGGAGTAAGGAGTGAAATATCCCGCTGTCGCGGGATGTGATATTTTGCGGCTATTGCCGTAAAGTGATATTTAATCCACCCACCTGCAAGGGTGGATTAAATTGAAAAAACAAGTTTGGGCTTTTTAAGTGATGTCGCCGTCTTCGACGGCTAATGATGTTTCTCCGCTTTCGCTCCGAAATGATGTTGCTCCACTCCGTTCCGCAATGATGCGATGTTTGCCCCTCACGTCCCGCAGGACACATCATGCCCGAAGGGCGCATCATTGCCGCAAAGCAGCATCATTTGCCCGAAAGGGCAAACATCATTGAAAAAACCTCGCCAAAGCGAGGTTTTTTCCTGAGATGGCAGGGCTCGAACCTGCAATGACAGAGTCAAAGTCTGTTGTGTTACCGTTACACTACATCTCATTACCGCATTATTCTATCATACCCTCCGGGCATTGTCAAGTAAAAACTCCGCGCCCGCCCGACGGGGCGATTTATCAATATTCACAATATTTTCACAAATATCGGCGGCGAAACACTTGACACGTGCCCCCGCGGGAATTATAATTTTGTAAACTTCAAAAATAGGAGCTTTACCCGCCATGGAACAGAAAAAAGTCGTAACGATCCAGGATATCTCCTGCTTCGGCAAATGCTCGCTCACGGTCGCCCTGCCGGTCATCTCGGCCATGGGCCTCTCCTGCGCCGTGATCCCCACCGCCGTGCTGTCCACCCACACGGGCGGCTTCACCGGATTCACGTTCCGTTCCCTCACCGACGACATACCGAAGATCGCGGACCACTGGGAGAGGGAAGGGATCGCCTTCGACGGGATCAGCACCGGTTATCTCGGCGACGAGCGGCAGATCGAGATCGTCTCCGACTTCATCGGCCGGTTCGGACAGGGCAAGCTTGTCTTTGTTGACCCAGCCATGGCGGACGCAGGCGTTCTGTATAAGGGATTCGATATGGACTTCGTGAAGTCCATGCGCACCCTCTGCGAGAGGGCTGACGTGACCGTCCCCAACATCACCGAGGCGGCGCTGCTCACGGGGACGGAGTACCGCGAGGAGGGCTACGGCGAGGACTATATCCTCGGCCTGCTGCACAAGCTCGTCGGGATGGGTGCCGGGACCGCGGTCATCACCGGAGTCTGCTACGACGGCAAAAACGAGGGCGCGGTGGCCTACGACGGCGTCACAGGGGAGATCACGCAGTACTTCACAGGCAGGATCCCCACAAGATGCCACGGAACGGGCGACGTATTCGCCGCGGTGCTATTCGGCGCGCTGGTGCTGGGCTACGGTATGGAAAAATCGCTCC
>JAFWWR010000121.1 GCA_017518025.1 Clostridia bacterium | reverse complement strand
TAAGCTCTCCCGTACACGGCCTGACGTATCCAAACATTTGTTACCAACCTTATCGGAGTCATATCACTCGGTGTGATCCATTCTATAACGGATCTCCCCCTTTTTCAAGAGGGAAATTGTAAACAATCGCGCGGGGCGTTGAGAGACCCGCCCCGTGCGCTGCACGGGGCGGGGAATGGTACTTATATCTCGGGTATCTCGATCTCGATCTCGCGGCCGAGCTTCGCGCTCTTCACGATGCCGTCGATAATCGCCTGGTTGTAGATGATCTCGGAGGTGGGAACGGGGGACGGGCCGCCGGTCTTTATGGCGTCGAGGAAAGAGCGGATCTTCATGTAGAAGTCGGATTTCTCTTCCTCGAGCAGGGGGATCCTGGTCTCGACCTGCTCGCCGCAGACGTCGTGATACAGGGTCATGGCGTTGTCAAGAGAGCCGTTCCAGCAGTCGGTGGACGGGATGCGGAGCGCGCCCTCCTTGCCGAAGATAATGGTGTCGCCGGGGGTGTCCGGGTGCATCGCCCAGGCGATGCGGAAGTCGAGGATGATGCCGCCCTCCAGCCGCACGAAGGCCGCGCCGAAGTCGTCCACGTCGAACACCTTGGCGTCCTCGCCGTTGTACTTCGGATCCTTGCCGAAGAAGTCGGAGACGTAGCCGGAGACGGTCAGCGGCTTCGGGTAGCCGAGGGGATTGAGCACCGCGTCCAGGGAGTAGCAGCCGATGTCGCCGATGGCGCCGATGCCCGCGGTGCTCTGCTCGATGAAGGAGCCGCCCGGGATGCCGCGCCGTCTGCCGCCGCCGGTCTGGATGTAGTAGATCTCGCCCAGCACGCCGGACTGAACGATCTTCTTTATCATCTGCATATTGGGGTTGAATCTGGGCTGGAAGCCCACGGAGACGAACTTGCCCGATCTCTTCTCGGCGCGCATGACCTCCACCGCCTCGTCGAGAGTGACGGTGAACGGCTTTTCCAGCAGTACCGGCACGCCTTTGTCCAGGGCGTAGATGGTGGGTTCCGCGTGCTGGCGGTGATAGGTGCAGACGCTCACGCCGTCAAGTTCCTCGTTGTCGAGAAGCTCCTTGTGAGAGGGATAGATCCTCACGTTGTCGAGACCGAACTGCTCCTTGCGCTCGATGGCGCGCTCCGGGATGAGATCCGCGATGGCGACGATCTCCACGTCGGGCATCTTCAGGTAGTTGTAAAAGTGGCACCAGGAGATCCCTCCGGTCCCGATTATACCGATCCTGAGCTTTCTTCCGGTATCTGCCGGCTTTACGGCTTCCTCCGCCTGTTTGAACTGGCTTAAAACGTTGTCTGACATATTGTTATACCGCCTTTCCCGCGAATTGATTTTCTTCCATTATTTTACCATATCCGGCGCCTCCCTGTCTATATCTTTTTTTCGATATTTTCGGCCGTCCGGTAAAACGAAAAATCCGGAAGAGGCGACGCCTCTTCCGGATCTGGTAAGCGGTATGGTTTTTGATTATTTCCCGAGCATTCCCCATTTTTCCTCGGCTTCCGCGTACATTTCGGGAAGATCCGCCGGGTCGAGATCGAAAAGGGTGGAGTGATATATACCGTTTTCGTCTACGGAATCGAAGACCGTTCCTCTTTGACGTAAGAACAGCAGGTTGTCGGCGCCTTCCGGCACCATATTCAGGTCGGTGACGAAGAAGAATATTCCGCTCTGTCCCTCGTGGAGGTAGTACGGAGGAGTCTCGGACTCGACTTCGATTTTGTCAAGACTGTCCTCCGTTACAAAGACGCTGTGAACTGTCGCCACCGTGATCACGTCGCCGACGCTTATGTCTTCAAGGGAGCGGTACACCTCGTCGACGCGGAATTTGTATCTCGTCACCAGCACCAGCGGTACGGGGTCGCCGCGCTTGCTTATGAGAGTTCCGTCCGGGTTCGCGTGTTCCTCGCCGAGGACCTCCAGCACCTCGCCGCGTAGGATCGTGTCGGAGCGTTTGACGTCTATCAGGAAATCGGGCTTGAGAGAAATGGTAGAGATCTGTATGACCTCCTTTTCTTCTCCGTTTTTGTCGGAACCGGGCGCATTCGTCTCCTTGCCTGAGGAATTACAAGACACAAGCGACAATAGCATAAGCAGAACCAATACTAAACTGATTTTCTTCATCTCATTATCTCCTCATCTTATTATCAATCGTTAAGGTAACCCCATTTTTCCTCGGCTTCCACGTACATTTCGGGAAGATCCGCCGGGTCGAGATCATAGGTCTTCGAGTGGTAGATCCCGTTTTCGTCGACCGTATCAAACGCGGCACTGCTTGATCTCAGAGTGAGCAGGTCGTCCTCGCCCTCTTCTACCAGGGAATCCGCCGAAACGAAGAAAAATATGCCGTTTTGTCCCTCATGGAGGTAGTACGGCGGAATCTCGGACTGGACTTCGATTTTGTCGAGATACTCTTCCTTTACGCAGACGTCATACACCGTCGCTACGGTTATGACGTCCCCGACGCTGATATCGTCGCGACTGCGGTACACCTCGTCGACGCGGAACCTATACTTCGTCACCAGCGACAGCGGTATGTGGTCGCCGCGCTTGTTTATGAGAGTCCCGTCGGGGTTCGCGTGCTCTTCGCCGAGGACCTCCAGCACCTCGCCGCGAAGGACCGTGTCGGAGTCGGCCAGTTCCCGAAGGATATCGGGTGGGAGCATGACGGCAGAGGAGGAAATCGAGCCGTCTTTTCCGGCAGGCCCCTGCGGCTCTGCCGGCCTCATGATCACGATCCCCGCCAGCAGGGCGACACAGACGCACGCCGCCACGGGCCCGAGGAAGCGGATCCTCTTCCCGATCATCCCGCCGCCGTCGTCTGTCCGGCCCGGGCATCCCTTTTCGGGCGCGAAATCCGTTATCAGATCGTCGTCGATCTCTGTCAGTGCGGAAAAAAACGTTCCTTTGTTCAATTCAGATCAATCCTTTCTCGTCAAGATACTTTCTGAGCTCTTCCTTGACGGCCTCAAGCTCTTTTTTTACGTTTCGCTGCTTCATCCCCGTTTCCCGGGCGATGCCGGAAACGGACCCGGAATAGAAGTACCGTTTCACGAACAGCATTTTCCTTTCCTCGGGAAGAGATGAAACGAAGACATTCAGCGCCCGTGCCGTTTCCTTGCGCAAGACCTCGTCCTCAACGCTGAAGTCGTCCGTCAGAAAATCGGACAGATCGTCCAGCGATTCGGTCATGTCGGAGCATATCCGCTTTTTTCTGTGTTCAGCGCGGAATCTGTCGAGGGCGGAGAACCGTGACAGGCGTATTATATACGCCTTGAGGGATTTCGGATCCTCCGGGGGTATGGTGTTCCATAACCGCTCAAGGACCGTGTTGTAACACTCTTCGCAGTCCCTCCGGTCGCGGAGTATACCGAAACATACGGAGTTGATCAGACTGCCGTATTTCGTTCCGGTGGCTGTCAGCGCCTCTTCGCTCCTTGACCGGAACAATTCGATTATCTCCGGATCCGGCAATATTCGGTTTTCATTCCGGTTGTCTTTTTTCTTCATACCTGCTCCGTTGACGCTCTGACGAGCTGATGAATTCATCTGTTATATAAGTCGTCAATTGTTTCATGATTTGACGCGAAAATGAGTTTTTTCATTAAAAAAACGCAAAAAAGTCGGAAAAATAGCAAAAAACCGTACGGGACCTCGGCCCGTACGGTCTTTTGTTATCTTTTTCCTTCTCCCTCGTAGGAGATGACGATCTTTCTGTTTTTGTCCGATCCCACGGAGTGCGTGGACACCCCGGGGTAGCTCTGCAGCTCGGAGTGGATGATCCGTCTCTCGTAGGGGTTCATGGGCTCGAGAAATACGTTCTTTCTGTATTTCACGGCCCGTCCCGCCATCTTGCGGGCCAGGATCCTCAGCGCCTCTTCTCTCTTGGCGCGGTAGTTCTCCACGTCGATCTTGATCTTCACGCCCTCGTGGCCGCCTCTGCCGACGGTGCGTCTCTGAGCGGACAGATTGACCAGGAACTGGATGGCGTCCAGCGTCTCGCCGTGGTGGCCGATGAGGATGCCCTTGTCGTCGCCCACGATCTCGATGGCGGGGTAGAGCGGAGCTTCCTCGGTGGCGGTGAATTCCTCGCCCTCGGGCGCCTCGGCGGCGGACGCGGTGGCGGAGAGACCCATGTTGGCGATCAGCGTGTTCACGAATTCGAGAGCGTACTTCATCTCGTCCTCGCTGACGCCGACCTTAACGTAGTCCCGATTCTCGCGCTCGCGTTTCTGCGATCCATTTCTTGCGCGGTGGATCTTCTTTTCCTCGGCAGCGGGGGCGGCCTCGACGGTCTCGCTCTCCTTCAGGGCGTCGGAATGGCGCACCTGCTCCTCGGGAGCCGCCGTCTTTTCCTCTCTCTCCCGCTGTCCTCTGTCCTGATTCTGTCTTCTGTCCTTCTTATCGTGGCGGCGGTCTTTTCTGTGCTCTCTTCTCTCGCCGTCGTCGCGTTTTCCTTCTCTCTCGTCGTCTTCCTTGCTCTCCGTCATGAGGCCGTCGGTGAAGATCTTGCCCAGGTCCAGACCGAGCTCCTCGGTCACCGTGACCTTGATCACCGCGTCCTTGGAGCCGATGCCGAACAGACCCTTTTTCGGCTCGCTGACGATCTCGCAGGTTATCTCTTTATTTTCGCCGCCGTACAATTCGTTCGCCTTGGCGTACGCCTCCGCGACGGTCTTGGCGGATACTTCGTAGACCTCTTCCATAGCGGTTGTAAACTGCCTTCCTTTCAATAATGGGAACTTACTTTTCCTTTTTCTTATTTTTCTTTTCCTTGCGGGACGGCCCGTCCTTCACGGGAGCGGCGTCCAGCAGACCGCGTCCGGCACCCTCCGCCTTATCTTCTGCGGGGGCGGGAGCCGGCTCGTCTTCATCTTCGTCATCGTCGTCGAACGTGGGGGGCGGAAGCTCCTCGTCGTCCTCGTCGATGCGGTGGAGACTGCGCACGGGTTTCTTTTCTTCCTTTTGTTTTGCTCTGCTCGCCGCTTCCTTCTCGGCCGCCTTTATCTCTTCATCGGTGGGCTGAGGGATGGGGAACATCTTCGAGATGATAAATCTCTCCACCACGGACAGCACGCTGCGGAACGCCCAGTAGATACCCAGCACGGCTACCCACATGTAGGAGATCCACGCGGAGAACAGAGGCATGGCCAGATTCAGGATCTTGACGGACAGTTTGTTCTGCGCCTCTTCGGTCTCGGGGGCCTGGTAGGTGAACTTCTTCATGATCCACACGGAACCCCAGGTGGTGAGGAAGACCAGGATCGGTATGAGGATCAGCGGCCAGAGGTTATCCTTCGGCGCCACCGCCAGGTCGAGCTTGAACAGGTGGAAGTCCGGGAAGATACCCTTGCTGATGTCGACGGTCTTTTCGACGACTTTGTCTTTTACGATATCGACGGTCGCGTGGCCGCGGATGGTGTTCACGATCTGGATCTCCGTCATCTTGGCGAAGAGCTCGGAGCTCTTGATGGCGGTGATGATC
>JAFWWR010000120.1 GCA_017518025.1 Clostridia bacterium | reverse complement strand
CTCCACCATTGACGGACTGAACACCCTTGTTCGCGGTCAGAAGCTGCCCATCTTCTCCGGGTCGGGTCTTCCCCACGCCCAGCTTGCGGCGCAGATCGCCCGTCAGGCCACCGTGCGAAGCGACGCCGGAAAGACCGATTTCGCGGTCGTTTTCGCCGCCGTCGGTATCACCTTCGAGGAAGCTGATTTCTTTATCTCCGATTTCAGGCGCACCGGCGCCATCGACAGAACGGTGCTGTTTATCAATCTGGCGTCGGACCCCGCCATCGAGAGGATCTCTACTCCCCGTATGGCGCTGACCGCGGCTGAATATCTCGCCTTCGAGAAGAATATGCACGTTCTTGTCATCATCACCGACATCACCAACTACGCGGAGGCGCTCCGCGAGGTCTCCGCAGCGAGAAAGGAAGTCCCCGGAAGAAGAGGTTATCCCGGTTATCTCTACACCGACCTTGCGACCATGTACGAGCGCGCAGGACGGAAGCTGGGATGCGAGGGGTCCATCACCATGATCCCGATACTGACCATGCCCGAGGACGACAAGACCCACCCGATCCCCGACCTCACGGGATATATCACCGAGGGTCAGATCATCCTCTCCCGGGAGATGTACCGGAAGGGTTATCTGCCGCCGGTCGACGTTCTTCCCTCTCTGTCGAGACTGAAGGACAAGGGGATCGGCGTCGGCAAAACGAGAGAAGACCACGCGGGCACCATGAACCAGCTTTTCGCCAGTTACGCAAGAGGGCGCGAAGCCAAGGAGCTTATGGTGGTGCTGGGCGAGGCTGCGCTGACTCCTGTAGACCGTCTGTACGCCAAATTCTCCGATGAATTCGAGGCGAGATACATCAACCAGGGCTTCGATCAGAACAGATCCGTCGAAGAGACTCTGGATCTGGGCTGGGAGCTGCTGAGGATCCTTCCCAGAAGCGAAATGAAGAGGATCAGCCCCGCAATTCTGGACAAATACTGGCCAGAAGACGAGGTCACGGCGTAAGTGATCCCGCGTTATAGGTCCCGGCGGAAAGGAGAGCCGAAAAATGGCTGAGATCAGAGTCAATCCCACGCGGATGGAGCTGAAAAAGCAGAAAACAAAACTGACGACGGCGCGTCGCGGCCACAAGCTGCTGAAAAACAAGTGCGACGAGCTGATGAAGCAGTTTCTCGATATTGTCCGCGAATCGAAAAAACTGAGGAGATCGCTCGAGACGTCTTTCAGCGGAGTCTTCAGGGAGTTCGAGTACGCCGCAGCAGAGACGGATCCCCGTATCCTGCGCGAGGCGCTCCTTATGCCTGCGTACGAAGGCAAGGTTTCGGTGAAGGATCACAATATGATGTCCGTCATCGTGCCCGAATTCAAGGTCGAAAAGGCGGCAGGAAGAGTCGGCGGCGCCGGGTACGGCTTCGCGTTCACCTCGCCGGCGATAGACTCTGCCGTGAGCCGCATCAGCGACGAAACTGAAAAGCTGATCCGGCTTGCCACGCTGGAAAAGACCGCCCAGCTGCTGTGCGTGGAGATCGAGAAAACAAGGCGGCGCGTCAACGCGCTGGAATACATTCTCATCCCCCAGTACGAGCACACCATCAAGGTCATCACCATGAAGCTGGACGAAAACGAGCGCAGCAATCTGACGCGGCTTATGAAAGTAAAGGACATGATGCTCGAGAAGAGCCACCCTTCGTGGGTCAAGGAATGATCGATACCGCCGGACGGTTTCCCGTCCGGCTCCTTTTTTGACGGCCGCGGGTATTGACAAATCTCCAAAAAAAGAGTATTATAATTTGATAAAAGATAATTTGACCGGGGTTTGGATTTCTATGAAAATTCTCATTGCATCGGATTATTATATCCCAGTGGTGAACGGGGTCGTCATTTCCGCATGCCATCTTATCCGGGGACTTGAAGAACTGGGGCATGAGGTGCGCGTTCTGACGCTCTCGGCCACCGCGCGTTCTCATATCGACGGCGACGTTTACTACGTCGGTTCTTTACCTGCCGGTTGGATCTACCCCAAGGCGAGGATCAAGATATCCGGCGTTCGCAGGATCGTGAACGCCATCGCCGAATGGTCTCCCGACGTGATACATACGCAGTGCGAATTCAGCACCTTCGCGGTGGCGAGAAAAGCCGCAAAAAAAAGCGGCGCAACTCTGATCCACACCTACCACACTCTTTACGAGGATTACACTCATTATTTCTGCCCCAGCAAGAAGGTCGGCAAGTCGATCGTAAGTTTTCTCTCAAGAAAATTCCTCAACAAAACGGACGCCGTCATCACCCCGACGGATAAAGTCAGAAGAATACTCTCCACATACGGGATAAAGGTGCCGGTCAGCACGGTGCCCACCGGTCTCGACCTCTACAAATTCTCCCGGGACGACCGCGGGGACGAAACGCAGCAGATCAGAGAGAAACTGTCGATCCCGGAGAACGCCTCCGTCGTCGTATCGATAGGACGGCTCGCAAAAGAAAAGAATTTCGAGGAACTGTTGACCTACTTCAAAAAAGCGGATACCGCCGACGCGGTATTCGTAGTGGTGGGCGACGGCCCGTACAGAAAGAAACTCGAGGATATCACGGACGAGTCGGGGCTCCGGGACAAAGTCATATTCACGGGTATGATCCCTCCGGAGCAGGTCGGCGCGTACTACCGGATGGGCGACGTTTTCGTCAGCGCATCTCAAAGCGAGACCCAGGGTCTCACCTACGTAGAGGCCATGGCAAGCGGACTGCCCGTTCTGTGCAGGAAAGACCCGTGTCTGGACGGTCTCGTCGAGGACGGAGTGAACGGGTTTCAGTACGAAACGGAAGAGGAATTCGTCAGAAAACTCCACGTTCTGCTCGGCGACCGGGAACTGCGCGAAAAGCTCGGGAACGCCGCGGCGGAAACCGCCCGGGAAAGGTACTCGATAACGGGATTTGCGAGATCCGTGGCGGAGATATACGTCTCTGCGCCTAAAAGAGACAAAAAATAACAGGGGCTGCGGCTGCAGTCCCTGTTTCTTTCAAAACAGCGTCTTCAGTTCTTCGAGCGAGCGGACGACGTGATCGGGAACGGGATCGGGCGGCTCGGCCGCACCTTTTTTGTCGTACCACACGGTGGTGATCCCGGCATTTTTTCCGCCGGTGACGTCCGAGGTGAGACTGTCGCCGACGATGGCGTACTCTTCCCTTTTTATATCGTGATATTTGCGGAAAATCGCGTCGAAAAACTCTTTTTCGGGCTTTGTGACACCCAGTTCGGATGAGATGAATATATCGGTGAAGTATTTATCAAATCCTGCGTCGGCCAGGCGCTTGCGTTGAGTGGCTCCGGTACCGTTGGACGCGGCGATGAGCGTGTATTTAGGAGAGAGATACTCAAGTATCTCCCCGGCGCCGTAAACGGTCGCATGCTCGAACGGGATCTTTGATTCGTAATATTTCGTCACCTCCGCCGGAGACGCGACGGCGCCGATCTCGTCAAAAAGGATTCGGTACCGTTCGGTTTTGACCTCGGAGTGGGTGAGTTCCCCCGCCTCCATGCGGCGCCAGCAGGACGCGTTGATCTCGCTGTATCTCCGGATGATCCCGTCGGTGGGGTCCACGCCGAAACGGGTCAGCGTCTGCCTCAGAGCGGACCGCTCGGCGGCGCCGAAATCCAGCAGCGTGTCGTCAATATCAAAAAGGATGACTTTTATCACGGGACGGTCCCTCATACAGATTCGCACTCGAAGACGAGGTAATTCTCTTTTTCGAGCTGTTTTTTTGCTTTTGATCTCAGAGACAAATCGTCGAAAACTCCGAATACGGACGGCCCGGATCCGGACAGGAGCGGCGTTCCGCCGCATGAGCAGATCACGTCTCTTGCGCGTGACGCCTCAGGATGGATCGGGAATATAACGTCCTCAAAGGAGTTGAAGAGATAATCGTCGATTGGCGCACCGTCCTTGAGAGCGCGGATCAGCGGATCCGGGAACAAGTCCGCAGAGTCTTTTCCGTCCGCGGCTTCATCGAGGGCCCGGTACGCCTCCGCCGTGGAGACGGGGGCTCCTCCGTTGGCTATAAGAAAATGATATTTCCCCGCGGGGGATATCGGCGTCAGTTTTTCCCCCCTGCCGCGAGCGAGAACGGGACCTCCGAGAATGCAGAACGGAACGTCCGAGCCGATCGAGCCGCCGAGATCCAGCAGTTCTCCGGGAGACAGAACGTCTCCGAAAAAGCCGTTCAGGAGAACGAGAGTCGCCGCCGCGTCCGTACTTCCGCCGGCAAGTCCTCCCGCCACGGGAATACGCTTTTCAAGCCGTATTGCGATCCCGTATCCGTCTATACCGGTCTTGCGGAGAAACGCCTCGCAGGCGCGCCAGGCGAGGTTTGAGGGCCCGTCCGGCACGTCGCCGTCGGATTTGAGAGATATGGTCCTCTCCGGGGCTTTCTCAACTTCCAGAGTGACCGTATCGCTCAGCGACACGGCGTGCATTACGCTCAGAATATCGTGAAACCCGTCGGGACGACGGTCCCCGACGCTGAGAAACAGATTTATCTTGGCGTGCGCCTCTCGTGATACTTTCATATCAGTGGATAAGCTTGATCAGCGGATTTTTCAGGGTGTCCACCGCGCCGTGGGGACAGAGCTCCTGGCAGCAGAAGCACCTGATACATTTGTT
>JAFWWR010000119.1 GCA_017518025.1 Clostridia bacterium | reverse complement strand
TTCACGGCGGCAGCGCCAAGGCCGACGATGGGAGCCGTCACGTGCGTGGTGAGCGTCTGTCCCACGTTCGCCATTTTATCGCCGGCTTCTTTGAACTTTTTCCCGGTCTCGTCGATCTTCTCAAGTTTCGCGTAGGTGGTGGAGACCTGGGATTCCAGGTTCTTCAGCGCCTGTTCGGTCTCGGCGATCTCCCTCTGCAGGGCGTCGTACTTGTCCTGTCCGAGGGTGCCGTTCTCAAGCTGCTGCTTTGCCTGTTCCTGCGCCGTTTTCAGGGATTCCAGCTTGTCCTTCGTGGCGCTGATGGCTTCCTTCAGAAGGCGCTGTTTCTGCGACAGGAGTTCCGTGTTGGAAGGGTCGAGTTTCAGAAGTTTCTGAACGTCCTTCAGCTGTGTCTCCGTGCTTTTTATCGTGGTGTTGACGTTTTTGAGGGCTTTATCGAGACCGGTCGTGCTGCCGTCGATCTCAACGGTGATCCCTTTGATTCTGTTCGCCATTACGCTGCGCCTCCTTCCTTCGTTTTTTTTCTCATATCAGAAGCGGTCGAAATCGCTCTGATCGGCCGTGCGTACCGCCGGACCGTAATCCTCACCGTCGTTCGCCTTTTCCGTCCAGATGTCCAGCACGAAGCCGATGGTCAGGAGGTCGAGGTCGGTCAGCGACAGCCCGACCTCCAGGCATCGGAGCAGGAAAAGCGGCGTCGTTATTTCCCGACTGCTCGAATGAGGTTTTTTTTAGACTCAACGTCGGTGATGAGGTTCGACCCCCACAGTTCCAGGATCTCCGGCAGGATCTCGTAGATGGAGAACATCTCAAACTGCTCCAGCCATTCGTCGATGGTCTTGGGAATGGACGGATCGGCGTGAAACGCCATGATGTACGCCACGTTTTCGAAGATCTCAAGGTCCTCGATCTCCATGACGGAACTGTCCTCGCCGCCTTTTTCCTTATACGATTTTTCCAGGCGGGAGAGGTCTTTGAAGATATCGCGTCCGAACTTGATCCGGTAGAGCCTCGGCACGGATGCCGAGGACCGGAACTTCACTTCGGTTTCACCGATCTTTACGGTTTTCTCGATCATGCGTTATCCCTCCCTCAGTTCACATCGTTTTCATCGCCTTCCGGCGTGAGATCGTCGGCGGTCTCATAAGGCGAATAAACGCTGCGGTACCAGTTGAAGTAGGTGTTGTCCGAGGTTTCATCACCGGTGCGAGCCTTCACCAGGCCGTCCTCTCTCGGGTCGGCGGTCAGGCTCAGTGTTTCCGTGCCCGGCTCGATGCTCGATTCCTTGGTCTTGGACTCGATGGACGGGCGGGACGCGGTGCAGTTGTACAGCACGTGGCGGATGGCGTTCACGTCGCCGTCAAACTCAAAGAGCAGCGCGAAATACACGGATTCCGTGATATCCGAACGCTCGATGAGCACGCCGTTGTCGTCTTTCTCCTCCTGGAGGATATCCGTGCGGAACCACTCGGGGATCAGCGCGATCTCCAGGTCGCCCGAATAGCCGTTGTTGGCGGTGGTACGGAAATACACAATGCCGTCGGCGTAGAACGGCGAGGAATCGCCCTCCGCGTCGAGCGAGAGGCTCACGGCGCCGGGGATCGCCACGGGCGTGCCATAGCTGAAAGTGCCGTCGTCCCCTTTGGTGAGGATGGCGGCGTGTACGTTTTTGAGGTTGTACTTGACCTTGTTCTTAGGCATTCTCTGTTACCTTCCTTTCAATGAATACAGGACCTCATAGAGTTTCTCGCTCTCGATCCATACTTCGGATTTGTCATAAAAAATGCCGTGCCGGTCGAGGACTGTTTCCACCATTCGCTCCGTTGCCGGATTCTTTTCATCGGTGTACAGTTCGATATGCACGACGTCGATTTTCAGGTACGCGGTCCCGTCCGCGGAGAAGTTGTCCGATGACGGGAGCAGGAACGTGATGAACGGAGGATCCACGGCTTCACCCTCCGCGAAATGGTCATAGGCGAAAGGCAGCCCGGTCTCCTCCATGAGTCTGATCAGGTCATCCACTGCGCAGCCCCCTTTCGATATCGTTCAGCAGCTGGTCCTCGGCGGCTTCCTCCGCCGGCGCGATGTGCGGAATGGCCCGGACGCGGCCGCCGCCGCGCTTGG
>JAFWWR010000118.1 GCA_017518025.1 Clostridia bacterium | reverse complement strand
TTGTGAAATACTCCACGATCGAGGACAATATAGGGTATACCCTCGATGAGAACCCGCTGTTCGTCAATCCGACCATCGGCGATTACCGGATCCGGGCCGGTGTGGATTTCCCGGATATCGAATTTGAGAAGATCGGACGCTATTGACGGTGCACCGACAATAGACATACGCCGAAAAACAAGCCGCGGACGTCGTTCCGCGGCTTTTTCGTTCTTCTCCGGAAAACCGCCGTAAAAAATCACAAAAAAGAGGCGAAATCGGGCGAAATTTTCTACTCTCCGTCAAGGCCGATCCGCGGCTCTTTTCCTTGACAGGCGACGGGGTATTATGGTACAATGATAGCGTAATAAAACAGAGTGGGAGGCCTCCATGGAGCACGTGAGAAAATTGCCCGGCATTGATCCCTCCCAAAGTGCCCCTACGGCGGGCGAGGTGCGGGATGAGTGCCTCTTCTCCCCCGACTCCCGCCCTGCGTCCTCCCCTGAAAACGAATATGCTGTATTCCCCGGTTTTGTCGATGTGCACGTGCATCTGAGAGAACCGGGGTTTTCTCGTAAAGAGACGGTCCTGACCGGTACCCTCGCCGCGGCGGCGGGCGGTTATACCGACGTGTGCCCCATGCCGAACGTGTCCCCGGTGCCGGACTCCGCCCCCCATCTTGAAGAAACACTCAAAGCCGCCCGGGGCGGAGTCGTGCGCGTCCATCCCTACGGTTCCCTCACCGTCGGCGAGGCGGGAGAGGTCGTCTCGGACCTTGAGGGGATGGCGAACAGCGTCGTCGCCTTCTCCGACGACGGACGCGGCGTGCAGGACGAGGGCGTCATGCGCGAGGCGATGCTCCGCGCGAAGGCGCTCTGTAAGGTCGTGGCCGCCCACTGCGAAGTGAACGGACTTCTTCGCGGCGGCTGCATCCACGAAGGGAAGTACGCCCGGGAGCACGGCTATCCGGGGATCTGCTCCGAGAGCGAGTGGCGCGAGGTGGAACGTGATCTGGAACTCGTCCGCGACACCGGGTGCGCGTACCACGTCTGCCACGTCTCGACGAAGGAGAGCGTGGAGCTGATACGGGCGGCGAAGGCGGACGGCGTCGACGTTACCTGCGAGACGGCGCCCCATTATCTGCTTCTCGACGACTCGGACCTCCGGGACAGCGGTGACTTCAAGATGAATCCTCCCCTCCGCGACGCCTCCGACAGAGAGGCGCTGATCGCCGGAGTTCTGGACGGCACGATAGACGTTATCGCCACGGACCACGCGCCGCACACCGCGGAGGAAAAATCCCGGGGACTGCGGGACAGTCTCATGGGGGTGGTCGGACTCGAGTGCGCTTTCCCGGCGCTTTATACGGGACTGGTCAGAACGGGGATCGTCCCCCCGGAACGGATCATCCGCATGATGACCTCCGCTCCGGCGGAGCGGTTCGGCATCGTCCGGGATCCCGATACCAATTACTGCGTGTGGGACCTCGGCGAAGAGTATGAGATAGACCCCGATAAATTTCTCTCCAAGGGAAGAAGCACCCCGTTCAGGGGAATGAAAGTTTTCGGCAAATGTAAAATGACCGTATGTGACGGCAGGATCGTATGGATAGACGACGGGTTCGACCCGTCGGAGATCACGAAGCGGTAACGGAGCGAAACGATGGAACAGAGAATACTGACGGTAGAAAAAAACGAGCGGCTGACGGCCGACGTGTTCCGCCTCGTCCTCCGGGGCGACGTCGGAGCGGTCAGAACTCCCGGCCAGTTCGTCAACGTGAGGATCGACGGCCTTTTCCTCCGCCGCCCCATATCCGTCTGCGACAAAGGCGACGATACGATAACGCTGGTGTTCAAGGTGGTGGGCGAGGGGACCGCGAAAATGGCGGAGATCGCCCCCGGAGAGCAGATCGACGTCCTCACCGGTCTCGGCAACGGCTATTCGACCGAAAACTCGGGCGTAAGCCCCCTCCTGATCGGCGGCGGGGTGGGGATCCCGCCTCTGTTCTGGCTTTGCAGAACGCTCGTTGCGGAGGGCAGGCGCCCGTCGGTGATCCTCGGTTTCAACACCGTGGACGAGGTATTCATGGAAGACGATTTCATCTCCCTCGGCGTCCCCGTAACGGTGACTACCGTTGACGGCAGCCGCGGCGTCAGGGGCTTCGCCACCGACGCCATGGCCGATACGGATTATACGTATTTTTACACCTGCGGACCGCTTCCGATGCTTCGCGCCGTGGACCGTGCCGCTCACGGTGGCGGCGAGTTCAGCTTCGAGGAGCGGATGGGATGCGGATTCGGCGCCTGCATGGGATGTACTCACAAGACGAAGAAGGGCTACGTCCGCATATGCCGGGAGGGCCCGGTACTGAGGAGGGAGGACGTGATATGGTGAAGACTGCGGTCGACCTCTGCGGGATCACTCTCGACAACCCGGTGATCCCCGCCAGCGGGACCTTCGGCTTCGGGTACGAGTTCGCGGAACTGTACGATATAAACTGTCTCGGAACTATCTCGATAAAGGGAACGACGGTCGAAGAAAGATTCGGCAACCCCACGCCTCGCATAGCGGAAACGCCGTCGGGGATGCTCAACGCCGTGGGTCTGCAGAATCCCGGCGTGGACCGGGTGATCAAAGAGGAGCTGCCGAGACTTGCAAAAGTGTTCTCAAAGCCGGTCATGGCGAACGTCACCGCTCTTGTAGGTGCCGGAAAAGCTGTTGCTGCCGGGGTCCGGGTCGATGGAATCAAGGATGCCGTCGTAGTCCGCA
>JAFWWR010000117.1 GCA_017518025.1 Clostridia bacterium | reverse complement strand
TGGAGGTACGCAGGATATGATACGCGGATGCGAGAGAAGGATATACCACGTGAAAAACACGGAGAGCGACGTATTCGACGAGGCGTATTTCGTCCTGCGCCGCGGGTACGACCCGGCGGCCTCCGGCGGGAGGCGGACGGCGCTTGACGAGGAGGTGCGCCGCCTGATCTCCGGCGAGTCCCTGCCGGACTACGACCCCCGCGAGGGGCGGAGGGGACTGCGGGACAGATTCATCGCCTTCGCCGCGGGAGCCCTGATCTCCGCCGCCGCGGTATTTCTGGTTTTTCTCATTTTCAGGTGAGAGGGACGCCGTTTCCGCCCCGGGGTTGACAATTTACGTTTCATGCGTTATAATATAAACTGAGTTAGGATGTGCATAACGGACGCGTCCGTTCAAACCGTCCGTTCGGAGACGTTTTTCTCCGCCGCACACCGCCGCGAATACCCAAAGATCCCCGCCGCCCTCGGGGAGCATGGGCGTCGGATTCGGCCGCCCGCCGCAAAAAAAGGAATAACGACCCGTCCGTGACCGCACCCGGTCAAGGCCCTTTTTCCGTATCCGGAGACAGACCGTCCCCTTCCTTTTTCGCGGAATATCCACGGTAATACTTAATCTTATTTTTACTATAATTGAACGAGAACTATTGAAAGGAAAACAAATGGCAAAGAAAACAAGAAACAAGCTCCGGGTAATGATGCTCGGAGGACAGAACGAGATCGGCAAGAACATCGCCGTCATCGAATACGGCGCGAACATCCTGGTCGTAGACTGCGGGCTGGGGTTCCCCGAGGAGGACATGCCCGGCATCGACCTTGTGATACCCGATTTCACCTACCTCGAAAAGAACGCCGACAAGATCGTGGGCGTGCTCATAACACACGGTCACGAGGACCACATCGGCGGGATCCCCTATCTGCTGAAGGAGCTTGACGTGCCGGTCTACGGCACGAAGCTGACCCTCGGCATCCTCGAAAACAAGCTGGCGGAGCACAAGCTCCTCGGAAAGCGGCGCATGATCACCGTCACCGCGGGAGAAAAGCTGAATCTCGGCGTGTTCCGGGTGGAGTTCATCCACGTGAACCACTCCATCGCGGACGCCTGCTGCATCGCCATCAAGACTCCCGTGGGGACCGTGTTCCACAGCGGGGACTTCAAGCTGGATGTGTCGCCCATCGACGGCGAGATGATGGACCTGACCCGGATCGGCGAATACGGCAGAGAGGGCGTGCTCCTTCTCATGTGCGAGTCCACTAACGTGGACCGGCCGGGCTTCACCCCGTCCGAGAGGCGCGTCGGCTCGTCCCTTGACAGCATCTTCATGACGAACCACGACAAGCGGATCATCATCGCCACCTTCTCATCCAACGTCCACCGCGTACAGCAGATCATCAACACCAGCGTCAAGTTCGGCAGAAAAGTCGCCGTCACCGGCCGGTCCATGATAAACATCATCGGCGCGGCGGTGAAACTCGGCTATATGGACGTGCCGGACGGCGCGCTCATCGACATATCGGAGATCGGCAGATACCCGTCGGAGATGATAACCATCGTCACCACCGGGTCTCAGGGCGAGCCCATGTCCGCGCTGTACAGAATGGCGTTCTCGGAGCATAGTCAGGTGTCGCTCATGCCGAACGACCTGGTGGTCCTTTCCTCCCACGCCATCCCCGGCAACGAAAAGCTCGTGGGACGGATCATAAACGAGCTCTACCACAGAGGAGTCAACGTCTACCACGACGAGGCGGAGGTCCACGTTTCGGGCCACGCCTGCCAGGAGGAGCTGAAGCTCATGCACGCCCTGACGAAGCCGAAATTCTTCATGCCCATCCACGGCGAGTACCGCCACCTGATGCAGCATAAGGAGCTGGCGGAGTTCATGGGTATGGACCCGAAAAACATATTCGTCTGCGACATCGGCCAGGTGCTGGAGCTCGACCGCCGCACCTGCAAGCGGGGAGGCACCGTCCCGGCGGGACGGACTCTGGTGGACGGCTACGGCGTCGGCGACGTGGGGAACATCGTCCTCCGCGACAGACGCCACCTGTCCCAGGACGGCCTCATCGTGGTGGTCGCCACGGTGGACCTTGATCAGATGGCGCTGATCTCCGGACCGGACATCATCTCCCGCGGATTCGTCTACGTCCGCGAGAGCGAGGAGCTTCTGGAGGAGGCCAAGGAGATCGCCCGCAGGGAGCTCAGCGAGATGCTGGACTCCGGCGTGATGGAGTGGACTCAGCTGAAGCAGCGCGTGAGAGACGCCCTGTCGAAGTACCTCTATAACAAGACCAAGAGAAAGCCCATGATCCTGCCGGTCATCATGAACGTGTGACGGCGTTATATGCAAATGACTAAAATGAAAAGAAACGGACAAGCGGAGCTTCTGTCCCCGGCGGGGGACCCGGAGAAGATGCGGGCGGCGGTCCTCTACGGCGCCGACGCGGTGTATCTCGCCGGAAAGCGGTTCGGGATGCGCGCCGCGTCGGGCAACTTCACGGACGGGGAGATCGCGGAGGCGGTGGAGTACTGCCATTCCCGCGGCGTCCGGGTCTACGTCACTGTGAACGTGATGCCCCGCACGGACGAGTACGGCGAGCTGCGCCGGTTTATCGGATTTCTCTCGGAGGCGGGGGCCGACGCGGTGATCGTGTCGGATCTCGGTGTGTTCTCCGTCGTCCGTGAGATCGCGCCGCACCTCGGGATCCACGTCTCGACCCAGGCCAGCGCCGTGTCGGCGGAGTCCTGCTCGGCGTGGTACAGAATGGGCGCGAGCCGGGTGGTCCTCGCCCGGGAGCTGACGCTGGACGAGATATCGAAGATACGGCGCGATACCCCGCCGGAGCTGGAGCTTGAGACCTTCATCCACGGCTCCATGTGCGTGGGATACAGCGGGCGGTGCCTTCTTTCCAACTACTTCACGGGGCGGGACGCCAATCACGGCGCCTGCGCCCAGCCCTGCCGGTGGAACTACTCTCCGGCGGCTCTGGACCTCCGGGAGGCGCAGAGACCGGACGAGCCGGTGGCGCTGTCCGCGGAGGAGGAGGGCGGCGAGACGTTCTTCATGTCCTCGAAGGATATGTGCATGATCGATCACATCCCGGAGCTGGATGAGAGCGGCATCAGCAGCTACAAGATCGAGGGACGCGTCAAGAGCGCCTATTACGCCGCGGTGGTGACCAACGCCTACCGCATGGCGCTGGACAGATACAGACGGGACCCCGCGTCCTACGAGAGCGACCCCCTTCTCAGGCGGGAGCTGGACTCCGTCAGCCACAGGGAATACTCCACCGGGTTCTTTTTCACGGATCCCCGGGAGGACGCGGGCGTCGTCGCGGCGCCCGGCTACGTCCGGGACAAGGCGTACCTCGCCGTCTGCGAGGAGGATTCTCTCGCGCCGGACGGCGACGGCACGTACGCCGCGAAGTTCCGGCAGAAAAACAAGGTCTCCCCCGGCATGGCGGCGGAGGTGATCTCCCCGGGATCGGTGGGCAGGCCATTTACCGTGGGCGTGATGACCGACGGGGAAGGGGAGCAGATCGAGAGCGCGCCCCATCCGTCCATGATATTCACCGTCCGCACGCCGTTCCCGGTGCGCCGGGGCGACGTCATGCGCGCCGGAGACTAAAAAGACTTCATTATTACATAGGAGACAAAAATGGAATTTCTCAGAGCTGTAATAAGCGGCATCGTGGAGGGGATCACCGAGTGGCTCCCCATCAGCTCCACGGGCCATCTTATCCTGCTGAACGAATTTATCAAAAACGAGGGCTTCACCGCCACGGACCTGTACCTCTACGTGGTCCAGCTTGGCGCGATCCTCGCCGTGGTGACGGTGTTTTTCCACCGTCTAAACCCGTTTTCGAGAAAAAAGACACCTGTCGAACGTCGCGCCACGGGCCTTCTGTGGGCGAAGGTGATCCTCGCCTGCATACCTGCCGCGGTGATAGGCCTTCTCCTGAACGACTTCATGGAGAAGTTCGAGACCTGGCAGGTGGTGGCTGTTGCGCTGGCCGTCTACGGCGTCGCGTTCATTATAATTGAAAGACTGGATCTCAAAACGAGATCGGAGACCGTGGACGACATCACTTTCCCCCAGGCGATCGCCATAGGCGCGTTCCAGGTGCTCTCGATCATACCGGGCACGTCCCGTTCCGGCTCCACCATCCTCGGCGGAAGGATCGTCGGATGCTCCCGCCCCGCCGCAGCGGAGTTTTCCTTCTTCCTCGCCATCCCGGTGATGTTCGGAGTCAGCTTCCTCAAGATCGTCACTTACGACGGCGCTATCGGGAAGACGGACGTCCTGGTGCTGCTTCTCGGTATGGTCGTGGCGTATCTTGTGTCCCTCGCGGCGATAAAATTCCTCATGAGCTTCGTCAAGCGCCACTCTTTCACCGCCTTCGGCGTCTACCGCATAATCCTGGCGGCGCTTGTGACGATCTACTTTCTGGCGGCGAAATAAGACCCGAAAAAATCAAAATGCGGATCCGAAAAAATCTTCGGATCCGCGGCTTATTTTCGTCACTTTAACGAAAAGTTTTTTATTGACATATTACGTCGAATTTGGTA
>JAFWWR010000116.1 GCA_017518025.1 Clostridia bacterium | reverse complement strand
TCCCCCGCCGCGGCGCGGGCCATGTACGGGGCGATCGTCGCCGATACGGGATCATTCGCCTACTCCAACACCTCGCCGGAGACTCACCGGATCGCCGGAGAGCTCCTCCGGGAGATACAAAGCGATCCCGGCGGCATGGAGCCCGCCGAGATCAGCCGCCTGCTCACGGAGCAGACAACGGCGGAGGAGCTGTACTGCAAAATGATCGCCGTGAAGAACCTGAAGCTCTACGAAAACGGCCGTCTCGCCGTGACGGTGCTCCCCGCGGACGAGCTTCGCGCCGGAGGCGCGGAGGAAGCCGACGGAGGCGGCGCGGTGGACGTGCCCCGCTCCGTCGCGGGAGTGGACGTGGCCGTGGCTCTGCGGCAGAAATTCGACACGCCGACGGAATTCCGTGTGTCCTCCCGAGCAAACGGCGACTTCGACGTCAGCGCCGTCTGCGCCCTCTTCGGAGGCGGAGGCCACTGCAGGGCAGCCGGCTGCACGATAGTCGCGAACTCCCCGGATGAAGCGGTCGAGAGGGCGGTCGGAGCGTTCTCCGCGATCCTCGGAGGATAACGCCGTGTCGAGAAAAAAGAAGCCGGATACCGTCAGCGGCATCCTGATCATAAACAAGCACGCCGGGGTCACCTCCCACAGGATCGTCTCCGCCATGCGGAAGCTTTACGACACGCCCCGGGTGGGCCACACCGGCACGCTGGACCCCATGGCGACGGGCGTTCTGCCCATCATGCTGGGGAGGGCGGTGAAGGCGTCCGAGTACGTCATGGCAGACGAGAAGGAATACGTGGCGGGGATGAAGCTCGGGATCGCCACCGATACCCAGGACGTGACCGGCGAGGTCCTGTCCCGGTCCGACGCGATCCCGGACGAGAGCGCCGTGCGCGAGGCGGTCGCCTCCTTCGTCGGTGAGATAGAGCAGATACCGCCCATGTTTTCCGCCATCAAAGTGGGCGGAGAAAAGCTCGTGGACGTCGCCCGCCGCGGCGAGACCGTGGAGCGGGAACCGAGGCGCGTGACCGTATACTCCTGCGAGGCGGAAAAGCTGTCGGAGGACGAATACCGGCTCCGGGTGGTATGCTCCAAAGGGACCTACGTCCGCACCCTGTGCGACGATATAGGCAAAAAGCTCGGGTGCGGCGCCGCCATGAGCTCCCTCGTCAGGACGAAAAGCGGACCGTTCCGCATCGAAGACGCGAAAACGGTGGAAGATATAGAAAAAATGACTCTCGCGGAGCGGATCGCAGCGGTGACGCCGGTGGACGGGCTGTTCGTCGGTCTGCCGGCCGCGGAGCCGAACCCCTTCCTGCTGAAACTGTTCGTATGCGGCGCGCCCGTGCTTCAGAGGAAGATGAAGGCGTCGTTTCCCGACGGCACGCTGATCCGCGTGCTGAAAGGCGGCGCTCTGGTGGGTCTCGGCAGAGCTCACGGAGAAGAGGGGAGCCGCGACGCGTACGTCACGTCGGAAAAACTGTTCGACCTCAGTCTCGTACCGCCGGAGGGCTCGTCGGAAAGACGGAAAACCGATCCTCGGGACGCGGAGTAACGAAAAGGAGACGGCAAAATGATAAAGATACTTCACTCGGGCGACATCCACCTCGACAGCCCGTTTTCTCAGCTTCCTCCCGCCAAATCGGAGGTGCGGAGGAACGAGCTGCGCGGCACGTTCACGTCGCTCATGACCTACGCGCGGACCGAGAACGTGGATCTTGTGCTCATCGCCGGAGATATGTTCGACAACGACTTCGTCACCCGGGAGACGCTGGCGCTGATCATCAGCGAGATCGGGAAGCTGAAATGCCCCGTGGTCATCTCCCCGGGCAACCACGACTTCGCTCACCCGGGCAGCGTGTGGCAGAAGAACATTTTCCCGAAAAACGCGTATATTTTCACCTCGAACGAGCTCAGCTCCTTCGAGTTCCCGGATATCGGCGTGAGAGTCTACGGATGGGCGTTCACGGAGACCTTCATGTGGAACAATCCCATCGGGGGGCGCCGCGCGGAACGGGACGGCCTCATGAACATACTCTGCGCCCACTGCGACCTTATAGCTCCCATCACGCCGTCCTGCCCCGTATCCTTCCGCCAGCTCCGGGAGTTCGGCGCGGACTACAACGCGCTGGGTCACATCCACAACCCCGACGAGGAGGCAGAGTATCCGAACAACGTCATGTACTGCGGATGCCTCGAGGGCAGGTCCTACGACGAGAGAGGACCCAAGGGCGCCGTGCTCTGCACCGCGGACCGCGCTTCCGACGGGACCGTGAAGATCTCGACTCAACGGCTCCGTTTCTCGAAGAGAAGATACGAGGATCTCACCCTGTCGGTGGACGGCGCGTCCACCAACCACGAGATAAAGGAGCGGATCGCCGGACTTATCACGGAGAAAAAGCTCGGCGGAGACACCCTGCTCCGGGTGACCCTCACCGGAAACGTGGATGAGTCGCTGGTGGTGAACGTCGGGGAGATCGAGCGTTCGACGGACAGACTTTTCTCGCTGACGGTGCGGGACGAGACGGTCCCGCTTCTCAACGCCGCGTCCCTCGCCTCCGACCCCACGGTGAGGGGCGAGGTATACCGGCTCCTGCTCCCGCTTATCACCTCCGACGACCCGGAGGAGAGAGCCCGCGGTTCCGCGGCGCTGAGGTATTCCCTAGCTGCCCTGGCGGGCGAGGCCGTGGCGACGGACGAGTCGCTCGGATGACACACCGACTGATGAGAGGAAACCTCTCGGAAAGGGACGTCCTATGTATATAAAGAAAATGCACATCATATCCTTCGGGACGCTGACCGACCGGGACATCGAGCTGTCCCCGGGGCTGAACGTGATAGAGGGGCCCAACGAGTCCGGAAAGACCTCGGCGGCCATGTTCATCAAGTTCATCCTCTACGGTCTGTCCGGCGCCAAAGGGATGATAAACGAGAAACAGAAATACATCAACTGGGACACCGGAGTCGCCGCCGGATACGCCGTGTTCGTCATGAAGGACGGACGGGAGCTCCGGGTAGAGCGCAAACTGACCTACGTGGGAACCTCTGACGGGAAGAATCAGTATAAGGAAGGCGCCCGCATCGTGGACTGCGCCACGGGGACGCCGGTACACACCTCCCTCTCCGTGGGGGAATTCCTGCTCGGGGTGCCGGAGCAGGTGTTCGTGAACACCGCCTTCGTGCGCCAGCAGTTCGGCGTGAAGCCGGACTCCGTCCCGCTGAGCCAGTCCATGGAGAACATCCTCTCCTCCGCCGACGAGGGCGTGAACGTGAAGAAGGCGCTCCAGAAGCTGGACGACGCGCGCATCGCGCTGCTCTACAAAAACAAAAACGGCGGTCTGATCCGCACTCTCGAGGAGGAGAAGGAATCGCTCGAGGCCTCCCTGGAGCGTGACAGAGAATCGTCGAAGGAGACCATAAAGACCGAGGCGGCGCTGGAAGAGATGAAGCGCAAGAAGGAGACCGCCGAGCGAAGCAGAGACGAACTGGAGGAGCTCAGCGAGGCCGTCCGCGTCATCAGATCCAAGCGTGACCGGGACAGCAGGGAGGAAATAAAGCGCCGCATCGACGAGACGGAATCGTCTCTCGCCGCGGAGCGGGCGCACGGCCCCGACGGACGCACCTACGCCGACCCAAACTCTCCCACCCAGCGTGTAGGTAGCGACCTGAACCAGTCGTTTAAGCAGGTTCC